>JAYSPO010000333.1:0-11778 GCA_043722015.1 Candidatus Kuenenia sp.
AATTCCCATGTCGCTGACGTCGCCGATCGCAATCGCCAGTCCGGCCAGCGACATGATGTTGCTGTCCACGCCCATCCAGTACATCACGCCGAAACTCATTGCAAGTGCCAGCGGCAGCGTCGGCAGCACGGCCAGCGAACTCCGCAGGTGCAGCAGAAACAGCACGACAATGAGCCCAACGACGACGGACTCCTGGATCAGATTTTCACGCAGCGTGGCCATCGTCTCGTAGATAATGTCGGTGCGGTCGTAGTACGGTACGATCTTCACCGGTACGACCTTGCCCGATGGCAGCGTGATGCGGAGCCCGGGTTCGATCTCGGCGATTTTTTGCTTGACCCGATTGATCACAGCCAGCGGATTCTCGCCGTATCGCATCAGGACGACAGCTCCGGTCGCCTCACGGCCGGCGTTGTCGAGCGTGCCACGTCGGAACTCCGGACCAAGTTGCACCGTCGCCACGTTCTTGACGTAAATCGGCGTGCCCCCCTCCTGCCGGATGACGACGTTTTCGATGTCCTGCACGCTGCGGACGAAGCCTTTGCCGCGGATGAAGAACTCGAACCGGTTGCTTTCGACGACCTTGGCACCCACATCGACGTTGCTGCGACGGACCGCTTCGTAAACGTCGGGCAGGGTGACGCGGTGTGCGCGCAGCTTTTCCGGAATGACGTCGATCTGGTACTCGCGCACGTAGCCGCCGAGCGTCGCAACTTCCGTCACACCTTCAACCGATTGAAGCTGATACCGGATGTACCAGTCCTGCAGCGACCGCAGTTGAGAGAGGTCGGCTCCTTCCGCTTCCAGCGTATAGTAGAACACCTGCCCCAGCGCCGTTGCGTCCGAACCAAGCCCCGGCACGACGCCAGACGGAAGTCGCGACAGCGACACGTTCATGCGTTCCAATACCCGCGAACGTGCCCAGTAGTAATCCACTTCATCCTTGAAGATGATGAACACCATCGAGAAGCCGAAGCCGGAGAACGACCTGATCGTCTTCACGCCAGGCGTGCCGGACAGCGTCGTCGTGAGCGGATAGGTGACTTGATCCTCAACATCCTGTGGCGAGCGTCCCGGCCAGTCCGCCAGCACAATCACCTGCTTTTCGCCGATGTCGGGAATAGCGTCGATCGGAATGTTCGCTAATGCGTAGTAGCCAATACCGAGCACCAACAATGCCATCAGGATGACGACGAACCGGTTATTAAGGCACCAGCGAATGATGAGGTTGACCATAGTTCTGGTTTCTTTATGCAGGCACTTGCTTTACCCATTAGCCGGTACGCGCTGGCGGTCTGTTGATTTAATCGTTTAACGGCAAGCCGCAGGCGTCGGCGTAAGCAGTAACTGTCGCCTGCGGCTTGCCGTTAAACGAAAACTTGATCCGATTGACTAAATCAACAAACCGCTAGCGTCCGGTTGAGTTAGTTTCTCGCGAACCGGACGCTAATGCGTTCCGGCTGATTCGATAGGGTTAGTGTTGATGGACCTGCGACTTTTCCTTCGTGGACGACGATGGGTTTCTTCCGCCGTGACCGGAATGCAGCGCCGTGCCGGCTTGTCCTTTGGGATACAGCAGGCTCGGCATGCCTTCGATCTGGCGCTGGCTGTCGAGCAGAAAGCCGCTTTGCGAGACGACTCGATCTCCTTCGGTAATGCCGTCGAGCACCACGAAGAACTCGCGACGTTTTCCTGACTCGTCCATCGAATGAGCCCGCGGACCGAGCTTGAGTTCCACCAGCTCATAAACGCCTTCGTCGGTCTGCCGGTACGTGATGCGGCGCCGGCCTGTGTCGAGGACTGCCGAGACAGGAATCGCCAGCACACCTGCGCCGGAAGCAGTGTTCTCTGTCGGTGACTGCACGGTTGTGTGCCCTTCGTGCGACTCCGCGTTCGTTGCGGTCTCCGGCTCTTTCTCGTGGGCCGAGTGGTCCTCCTTCATATCCGCAACAACCGCTGCGTCCTCCGGTGACTTATCATCAGTCGCGCTGGGCTTCCCTTCCGATTCACGAATCTCCGGCCTCGACCGTCCTTCCGGCACCTTTTCCAGCGGCATCTCGCAGATCGAGCACTTACCTGGCTCGTCCTGCATGACTTCGGGGTGCATCGGGCACACGAACTTCCCTTCGAGGCCAGTGGGTTCAGGTGTCCCGTCCGAACGCAACCGGACATGGATCGTCGCTGTTGCAAACATTTGCGGTTTGAGCAGGCGATCCGAATTTTTGATATTCACACGCACGCGAATCGTTCGTGTCGCGTCGTCCAGAAACGGGTCGATAAACATGATCGAGCCGTTGAATGTCTCACCCGGAAACGCTTCAAACTGGACATCGACCGCCTGTCCGAAGCGGACCCACGCGAGATCGAACTCGTAAATGTTGAGGTACAGCCAGATTGGGTCGAGGTCTGCAATACGATAGATCTGGTCGCCCGTGGTGACGTATTGACCGACGCGGACATTCTTCTCGATGACCGTGCCGCCGATGGGAGCAAAGATTGTCAAGTGCGTGGTCGGTGCGCGAGTCGCTTCGATTTCGGCGATTTGTTCGTCGAGAATTCCGAGTAGTCGCAGCTTTGTGCGAGTTGCGTCCAGTCGCGACTGGGCAAAGCTCTTTCCGGATGGAGAGGATGGCTTTTCCTTCTCGACCGCGTCAAGGCCGAGTAGCAATTCGTTCTGCGTGGCCAGCAATTCCGGGCTGTAAATCTCTACGAGATGATCGCCCTTCTTGACCGCGACACCGGTGAAATCCACAAACAACCGATCGATACGGCCGTCGATCCGCGACGAAATGTACGCCACCTGCCGCTCGCTATAGTCGAGCTTGCCGACTGTACGAATTTCCTTGAACAACTCGCGCCGCAGAACGGTTTCGGATTCGAGGCCAGCTCGCGTTTCTAAGTCGTCACGTGCGTTTGGCAGCTTCGAGATGGGAATCAACTGCATGCCGCAAAGCGGGCAGCTTCCGGGATTCGGCATGCGAATCTGAGGGTGCATCGAGCATGTCCATATCTCGCTGTCGGCCACTGCGTCAGCGGAAGCCTTTGGCCACCACACAATCGCCAGTGTCAATCCTGCGAGGACAACCACCCCCAAGCCCAGCCTGATGAGAATTGATTTTGCGTTCATAGAGATGTTCCCGCAGTTCCTGATGGGATTTCTTTTACAAGCAGCTGACGCCCCAGTTTCACGAACTCGATTACCGTGACCGGAGTCAGGGCCAAAGCACCCAGGACAAGCCATTCGTGCATTGTGTGAGTGGTTGCTGCGAAGATCGGTCGAGCAAATTCCAACTGGATGATACCAACCTGCAGGAGCGAAGATATGGTGACTGCGGCTAACAGATGGAGATTCGTCGAAGGCCTTAGTTGCCAGAACGTCCAGATTCGGCTGCGAGCGGCCAGCGAGCGGAATAGTTCACCGTAAACAACAACGCAGAATGTCATTGTTCGGGCCTGGTTAAGGTTATGTTCCTGGCGGTAGCCATAGGCGAACGCCGCCATTCCAACCGCAGCCAGCAATACGCCCTGACCGATCACCACGCTGCCTAGTGACCACGACAACATCGACTCCGTGGACCGTCGCGGCCGGCGCCGCATCAGGCCCGGCTCGGGCGGTTCCATCGCGAGAGCCAGAGCAGGCAGCCCATCGGTGGCAAGGTTGATCCACAGAAGTTGTACAGGCAGCAGCGGCGTCGGCCACCCGAGCAGTGACGCCAGCAGCATCAGAATCAGTTCCCCGGCATTGCACGACAGGAGGAAGATCAGAAATTTCTGGATGTTGTCGTAGATCGCACGGCCTTCCTCGACGGCATTCACGATCGAAGCGAAATTATCATCCAGCAACACCATTGCCGACGCTTCACGCGTGACGTCGGTTCCGCTGATTCCCATCGCGATGCCGATGTCCGCCGCTTTCACGGCGGGAGCATCATTCACGCCATCGCCGGTCATCGCGACGATTTCCCCTCGACTCTTCCAGGCTCTCACAACCCGCAGCTTGTGCTCCGGAGCCACGCGTGCGTACACAGCGACATGTTCAACATTTGCAGCCAGTTCATCGTCGGACATGACATCCAGTTCCTGACCCGTGACAACGCGATCGGATTCGGAAGCGATGCCCAGTTCCCGAGCAATGGCTGTCGCAGTCACGGGGTGATCTCCTGTAATCATCACAGGACGAATACCTGCCTCGCGACAACGCACCACGGCCAGTTTCACTTCCTCACGCGGCGGGTCGATCATGCCGACCATGCCGACAAACGTCAGCCTGTTTTCATCGATTGTTGGGGCCGCGTGATTGTCGTCTCGATACGCAAAGGCCAGAATCCGCAACGCTCGGGAAGCCATCTCAACGTTTGCCTGTGCAATCTCAAGTCGGCGTGCTTCAGTCAACGGGATCACATTGTTATCGCGGCGTTCGGAGACGCACCTTTCGAGGATCCGTTCCGGAGCCCCCTTTGTGTATTGGATGCAGTGACCGGAATCGTCCCTGAGCAGCACAGACATCGCCTTGCGTTCGGAGTCAAATGGCAACTCCTGCAAAACTTGCGGCTTTTGCTCGCGCAACAAAAGCCCTCCTTTCATCGCGAGCACGACCAGTGCTCCCTCCGTCGGATCGCCGACCACAATCCAGCTCTTTTCATTTTTGCTCGGCTGGACCTCTGCATGATTGCAGTAAGCGGCAACCCTCAGCGCGAGTTGTGCGTCGTGATTGTCGGCGAGTTTGACTGCCTGCTCACTGTCGGACGTCAACCTGAAAAACTCACCCTCAGGCGTGTAGCCGGAACCGGAGACTCGGTAGCGAATGCCGCCGGCCTCCAGTTCACGGACCATCATTTCGTTGCGAGTCAGTGTCCCGGTCTTATCCGAACAGATGACGGACACACATCCCAGTGTTTCTACGCTGGGCAGTTTCCGGACCAGCGCGTTGCGTTTCACCATCCGTTGCAGACCCAGCGCCAGTGTGGTCGTCACGACGGCGGGCAGGCCTTCCGGCACCGCCGCGACTGCCAGACTCACCGACGACAACAAGGCTTCGACCAGCGAATCGCCGTGCAGCATACCGAGCAGAAAGATAACGCCAACCAGCACCAGACAAATCATCACGAGCACGCGGCCAAGCCTGGCAAGCTGGCGTTGCAGCGGTGTCAGTTCTCGTTCGTACGACTGCAGCATCCGGGCAATTCGGCCAATCTCTGTCTGCATGCCAGTCGCCACTACGACGCCCCGTCCCTGCCCATTCGCGATGACGGTGCTCATGAACGCCATGTTGCGGCGATCGGCGAGCGACGTAACTTCCGGAAACACGATTGCGGCATCCTTTTCCACAGGCAAACTTTCGCCCGTCAGCGACGCTTCCTGAATTCGCATCGCAAACGCGGTCAGCAATCGCGTGTCCGCCGGAACGTTATCGCCCGCTTCGATTTCAACAATGTCGCCGGGAACGAGTTCTCGCGCGGGAATCGCGGCAAGTTTTCCTTCACGCATGACCTTCGCTGTTGGAGCCGCCAGACTTTGCAGCGCGGCGAGTGCCTTTTCCGCTTTCTCTTCCTGGAAGAATCCCAGCAATGCATTCAGCAGCACGATGGCAAGGATTGCGGCCGTGTCTGTCCACTCGCCCATTGCCCCCGAGATCAAAGCCGCCGCCATCAGTATCCAGACGACGACATCACTGAATTGAGCCAGAAACTTCTTCCATATCGGCTCCGGAGCGAGGGTGGTAAGTTCGTTCGCACCGTACTGTTCTCGGGCGACAACCACCTGCGCTGCTGATAATCCTGTCTGCTCATTGCTGGAAAGCAATTTCAGGACCGACTCTTTTTCCCCTGCATGAAGACAAGGATTGTCCATCTGGATTAGTCGATTGTGAAAGGATTGATTCGACGGAAGCCCCAGTTAGATGCACGACGTTGACGGTTTCTTCACCGAAAAGCGAAAAATTCCCTCAATTGAATACGCGACCAATGGCTTTTGAATTCCGCTGCCAAGCCCGCTGGCTCCGACGGGGACTCTGCCGAGAAGCACGCACTCAACAATTGGATCGACATCAAACCGTCATCAATTTCGCAACTCACCCTGGACGAAAACACGAACAACTTTCCTTGAGCGATAAATCGTTGTAATTTGTGCATACTGGTGCGGCATCAAGCGATGTCGAGACGTTTTGAAGAACCTGAACCACTTCCACGACCGTCGATGGCCATAAAAAAACTCGGCAAGTGACACTTGCCGAGCCTAACCAGCCGGGATGAACGGTCGAAGTTCCATCGACTCAGTGATGGCCACCGTGTCCGCCGTGGTGACCGCCATGACCTCCGGAGTAGCCACCATGGCCACTTGAATGTCCACTGTGACCACCGTAGTAGCCGCCATGACCGCCTGAATATCCTCCATGACCGCCGTAGTAGCTGCCGTGTCCGACGTTGTGATTGTGCCCAAACCCAATGCTGATGCCACTACTGTAACCGTATGACGGTTGTACATACGCAGACTGATAGTGCGGAGCGTACGAGTATGCTGGCGCGTAAGAATATGCCGGGGACGCATATCCATAACCGCCGCCGCCATAACCGCAGCTTTGAGCGTTAGCTGTTTGGTTCATGCCAAACAATGCCAATGCCGGAACTGCAATTGTCATCATCAAAATCCTGTTCATGATTCAACCTTTCAAACAAACTGAGGGAAACCTCTTTCGCGTCCTGCGGAATGGAGAACCCCATTCCTCTTCGTCTCAGAACTATACGCACGGCCTATGCCGTACATCGGCAGTTTCTGCCGGATGCCGTGTTTTTGCTTTAGTAATGTGATTGAAATGAAATCGTGGCAGTCTGGCGAAATTGGGAGGCATTCAGATTCGTCGTCAAAAGGACGGCAGACGGTATCGACATGATATCGCAAGCTAGGCACCTGCGGCGAAGCATCCCGAAGAGAAATGAACGGGTTCTCGGTGGCAAAAGTCGTAGTGATGCGGTGAATCTGATCCAAACGATTGACGCTGGCCCAAGTTTTGCTACCGACTGGCTGATGAGATTGCATAACGGATGTTTGAAGATCAGTTGCGAAGATACCCTGACTCTTGTCGAAGTAGAAGTAGTACTAGTTGCTATTGCGGTGAACGACCACGCATTGTAAGGTTTATGATGGGCGGAGCGTATCTCTAGGGAGAATTGCGGGATGTGGGGCAAGTTGGTTATTTCAGTAATATTGCTTCCGATGCTGGTTCACAGCATCCTTGGCTGTTGCTGGCACCATGCCCATTCCGAATTCGATCTTCCCTGCGAGCATTCGACGGGCGAATCACACGCGGGTCATCGACACGCTCACGATCAATGCCCAGAAAATAGTGATACAACCGTCCCCGCGCGCGGTGACCACAACCAATCGTGTAACGATGTGCCCTGTGTCTACCTTGCTGCTGAGCCGGTTCAAAATGCGTTGGCGTTGGATCTGCAATTTCAAGTCGCTGCATCGGACTCTTGTTGCGTTCTGATCTTCAATGCGACAGTCAAAGCGTCGAGAAATCCGCAGCAACGCTATAGAGGTCTCGCTTCTTCGCAGCACCGCGCGCTAACCCAGGTCTGGGTTGTCTAAAGACTGCCGACCATCTTGCCATGATGGTTGTTTGTGACTCCAGCGATGAACCGCTTTTGCGGAATCGTATTTGAGTCCTCCGCATTTTTTCATTTCAATTTTACGCACGCTATCGCGCTGCGGGTTGAGTGAGGCAGTTATGATTTCATTTAAAGATGCCTTGCGCTCCAGGTGGATTCTGGGCGTTGCAATAGTGGCATTGATTGTGATTGGTTTTGCAACACGTTCAATATGGTGGGAACCAGGTCAGAACTGGGTACGTGCCACAATCACTGGCAAACAGAAAGTGCCGTCTCTGGACAGCCATGATCATGGCAGTGCAGGCGGGGAAGATGCTCACGCGCATGAAGGGCATGATGACGCGACTTCGCTGGAATTGTCGGCTCAGGCTCAGGGAAACATCGGTCTGACGCCGGAGTACCTGCAGCCGATTAGGCTGGAAACGTTTCGGCGGACAATTACGGTGCCAGCGATGATTGTGGACCGTCCCGGAAGAACTCGCGTTGAAATCTCAACTCCAATGGCTGGAGTCATCACGCATGTTCATGCCGTTCAGGGTGAAGCGGTGAAACCTGGTACATTACTGTTCGAACTTCGCATCACGGCTGAGGAGCTGGTTTCGACTCAAACCGATCTCCTGAAAAGCGTGGGGAATCTGGACGTTGAAAATCGAGAGATCGCTAGGCTTACCAAAGCGACGGCCTCGGGAGCAATCTCTGAGAAAACGCTCCTGGAACGCCAGTACGCGAAGGAAAAACTCGAAGTCCTGATGAACGCACAGCGAGAAGCTCTCCGTCTGCGTGGGCTGTCAGAGCGCCAGATTGATGACATTGCGACCAAGCGCCGGCTGTTGCGGGATTTGCAGATTGTGGCCCCGAGTATCGACTCACATGGAGCGGAAGAGCTGAAACTGTCACGAGGAGGCTACACGCCGGCTTCATTCATCCAACTGGACAGTTCGCAGCAGAATGGCGTTCAGGAGGCTGATGACGATCATGCTGCGTCACCTGCCGGATCTTCCGCTCCGCTGATGCTGCAGGAAGTATTGGTCCACAAAGGTGAGACAGTCGCCGCTGGAACGACGCTGGCAGTGCTCGCGGACTATTCCGAGCTGTACATCGAAGGGCGAGCCTTTGAACAGGACGCAGAGATGCTCGCCAGGTGTGCCGAACATGGCTGGAAGGTCGCGGCGTCATTTGAAAAGCCAGGGCACCAGTTCACGCGGATTGAGAATCTCGATCTGATTTATTCGGCCAGTGAGATCGATTCTGAGTCGCGATCGCTGTCGTTCTTCGTTCGGCTTCCCAATGAGGTCGCACGCGAGACCCCGTCACCGAACGGCCAGCTGTTTCTCGACTGGAAGTATCGGCCTGGGCAACGTCTGCAGCTGCTGGTCCCGGTTGAAGAGTGGGTCGATCAGATTGTGTTGCCGGTCGAAGCGATTGCTCGCGAAGGGGCTGAGTCATTCGTCTTTCAGCAGAACGGCGATCACTTCGACCGGGTCGCGGTGCAGGTGACGTATCGTGATGCGACGCATGTCGTGCTGAAGAGTGACGGCTCGATCTTCCCTGGCGATGTTGTGGCACAACGCGGGGCTCATCAGATGCAGATGGCATTGAAGAACAAGTCCGGCGGCGGAGCAGATCCACATGCCGGGCACAATCATTGAAATGTCGATTTTGGAGTTTTGATTTTCGATTGGAAGCCAGCGTGTGCGCAGCGGCACTTCTGTTGGAGCCAACTACCGGGCAGCGTGTCGTGGACGCTCAAAGGCGGAATTCATTGCCAAACTCGGAATCATGGTCGCTTCCCGCAAAACCGCTGGCACCAAATAGTCAAATCGTCATTCAAAAATCGAAAATCAAAAATGCTCAACTCCATTATTCGATTTGCTCTGCATCAGCGAATGCTGGTGATCGCGATCGCACTTTTCTTTACCGGCTACGGAACATTCCTCGCACTGCGAATGCCGATTGACGTGTTTCCGGACCTGAATCGTCCACGCGTCGTCGTCATGACCGAAGCGCCGGGGATGGCACCTGAGGAAGTTGAAGCACTCATCACGTTTCCGATCGAGACGGCACTGAACGGAGCGAACGGCGTGGAAGCCGTCCGCAGTTCTTCCGGAGTCGGGATCTCTGTGATCTATGTCGAGTTCGCCTACAACACCGACGTGTTTAACGACCGGCAGGTTGTCAACGAGCGACTTCAGCTTGTAATGGACCGACTTCCCGAAGGAGTGAAACCGCAACTGGCACCGATTTCGTCCATCATGGGGCAGATCCTGATGCTGGGGATGTGGAGCCAGGATCAGAAAACGGATCCACTGGAACTGAGGACTCTGGCAGACTGGGTCGTCCGACAGCGATTGCTGACGATTCCCGGGGTGGCTCAGGTTTTTACAATGGGTGGCGGACGAAAGCAGTTTCAGGTGCTGGTTGACCCGGAGTCTCTCCTGCGATACGGAGTGAGTCTCGAACAGGTCAAAGACGCGGTCGTGAAAAGTAACAAGAATTCGACCGGCGGCTACCTCGATCAGCAGGGGCCGAATGAACTGCTCGTCCGGGCGCTGGGGCGAATTCAGTCCATCGCCGATCTGGAGAAAGTCGTCGTCACGATCCGTCAGGGCCGCCCGGTTTCGTTGTCGGATGTCGCTCGAATTGTGGAAGGCCCCCAGGTCAAACGCGGCGATAGTTCGGCTTTTGTCCGCAACGATGCCAATCAACCCGGCAGCGAGCATCATTTACTGGGTGAGACTCCTGCTACCGGAGCCGACGGAGCGGTCAACAAGGATTGGTCAGGTGGTCCGGCCGTGGTACTGACGATCAGTAAGCAGCCGGGAGCCGACACTCGGCTTGTTTCCCAACGAATCTCAGAGGCCATCAGAGAACTCGGTGCGTCGCTTCCCAAAGACATTCAGATAGTTCCGCTCTATTCGCAGAAGTCCTTTATCGATCGCGCCATTGAAAACGTCATCGAAGCCCTGCGGGACGGCGTGATCCTTGTGATTATCATTCTGATTCTGTTTTTGATGAACGTCCGAACGACATTCATCACGCTCACGGCAATTCCACTTTCGCTGGTGATGACGGCGGTGGTGTTTGCGGCCAGCGGAATGTCGATCAATACGATGACTCTGGGCGGGCTGGCGGTTGCCTTGGGCGAACTGGTTGATGACGCAATTGTGGATGTCGAAAATATCTTCAGGCGGCTCAAAGAGAACCACCTTGCTCCAAATCCTAAATCGACTCTACTCGTTGTGTTTCAGGCAAGCACCGAAGTCCGCAACTCGATCGTGTTCAGCACGATCATCGTCTGTCTCGTATTCATCCCGCTGTTCGCTCTGACCGGTATGGAAGGCAAGCTCTTCATGCCGCTGGGCATCGCTTATATCGTATCGATTATGGCGTCACTGCTGGTTTCGCTGACAGTGACACCCGTGCTGTCGTACTATTTGCTGGGCGGTTCCGCACTGGCAGGTCACGAAAAAGACGGTTTCCTGCTGCGATTCCTGAAGGCGGTGGCCGAAAAGGTCATCCGATTCAGTCTCGCGTTTCCCCGATTCAATCTGGCGGTTGTGGTCCTTGCGGTTGCAGTCTCTGCTGTGTTTGTACTCAACCTCGAACGCGACTTTCTGCCGCCGTTCAACGAGGGTACAATACAGTTAAACGTGGTTCTGCCTCCGGGGACGTCGCTGAAGGTTTCGAACGAAATTGCATCGCGCTGTGAACAGCGCCTGATGAAAGTTCCGGATGTCATCCGCGCCGGACGCCGAACCGGGCGTGCGGAACTGGATGAACATGCCGAAG
This sequence comes from Candidatus Kuenenia sp., assembly GCA_043722015.1. Classification (GTDB taxonomy): domain Bacteria; phylum Planctomycetota; class Planctomycetia; order Planctomycetales; family Planctomycetaceae; genus SXXK01. The sequence continues at coordinate 11,400 of JAYSPO010000333.1, forward strand.
GCGTCAATACCAGCGAACTGATTATAGACTTTGATCCGACATCGACACGAAACCGGGAGGAACAGCTCGATGAGATCCGTGAAGCAATGGCTGATATTCCAGGAGTCGTGTCGGCGGTTGAGCAGCCGATATCCCATCTGATCTCGCACATGATCTCCGGTGTGAAGGCGCAGATCGGCATCAAAATCTACGGCGATGACCTCGACCTGCTGCGTCGTAAGGCTCAGGAGATGGAACAGGCCATTAAGAGCGTCCCAGGCATCGCGGACGTGATGCTGGAACCGCAGGTGATCATTTCTCAGCTGCGCATCGAACTAAAAAGAGACAAGCTGCAACTGAACGGACTGACAGCTCAGCAGGTGAATGACTACATCGAAAC
>JAYSPO010000334.1:0-6883 GCA_043722015.1 Candidatus Kuenenia sp.
AAGCAAAACACGATCCATGAAATGAGTGATTCTTTGTGTCTTTTGTGCCTTTTCGTGGCTAGAAAACAACACCTCCTGTCGGGCTGTCAGATTCCAGAACGGTGAGTGCGCATGTACGTACAACGGAAGTCTACTAATAGAACCCAAGTGGCGTTCTCGCTCATAATTGCAGTGCAGATTCCCAATAACTAAGCGGGCCATTGTTTTTTAAAGCCTGACATAGCACTAGAATACCCTTGTTGATCCATTGATGCCAAACCGAATGATGTTCAGCATTTCCATCACGACAGTGGCCGGCGTGTGTGCGACTTTCACAACATCACCCGGCCCCAGTAGCACGTTGGAATCGGTGCTGTGTGTTGCGGCACGATAGCTGACCTCAATCACCGTCGGATCCTGCCCCGGAACCGGTTTGCGTTTGACATAGATCTTGTTTGCAAGCTGATTTGAGATGCCGCCGGCAAGTGCAATCGCATCCAACAGATAAAGATCCTCACCGACCGGGATTTCATAGCGATTCGGGAGCTTCACCAGACCCTGAACATTGATTGTTTCCGGGTCACGTTTCTCAACCATGATGACGCCGCCGTCTGCCACGTTGTAGTGACCATCGCCGGATTTGGCCGCAGAGACCAGGTCGATCGAATAGGATTCCATGCCACCATTGCTCGTCGCAGGATCATTCGTTGTGCTGCTCACGTTGGAATACGGCGTCGCCGGATCACCAGCAATCGCCGGACGTTCGCCGCGTGACCGCGTGATCGGATTACGAACTTCGATCGTCTGCCCTGCATCATCAGCCAGCCCCTGAGCGGCTGCGAGAGCAGACACGACATCGCTCGAGTTCGGCGGCAACTTGTAGGTTCCCGGTAATTTCACAGCCCCCATGACACGGACCATGTTCATCCGGCGATCTGTAACGCGAACCGTGACGGATGGATTGTTAATATACAATCCCTTGCCGATGGCTGCCGCACGGATCAATGATTCCGCTCCGGACGGTTCAATTCCGACAACGTGTACTAAACCAATTTCCGGGAGACTGATCGTGCCGTCGTCCGACACGCGAGCCCCCATTGTCGCCTGGTCTTTTTCGCTCAGCCCGGCTGCGATCTTCACTTCCAGGACATCACCGGTATTGATGGTGTCACTGTCGCCTGCACCGCCAGCCAGTCGCGTCAGATCCACGGTGTGCGTTTTCGGGCGCTCAACCAGACGCATTTCCGCGGGCAGTTTATTGCCAAAGATTGTGCTCTCAGCGTAATAGTGATTCGCCCCATGACACCCGGTCAGAGACAGGCAGATGAGCGCCAGTAATCCCACGACACATCTCCCGTAAAAACACTTCACCGTCAGTTCGCGCAGACATCCAGCGTTCCCTGCACATGGCAGTGGTTCTGAAATCGTTTTCCTGCGATCGGAGTGACTTCGGAGCATGGATCACAACTTGTTTGACGCGAATCAACAAAATCAGCCAAAGCCCACATTACTTCATGCGGCGATTTCGCCTTCTGAATCTGATGTCAGGATTCGGTGATGTCTGAAATTCGTGTGAGTTTCGAACGCAGGCCATCCGCAGAAACGGCTTTACCTGCGCTGGAGAGAGAGGAAGGTACGGGGAGATTTGGAAGGGATGGTCGCTGGAAAATCCGGGAGAATAAAACCGATCGAATCTGAGTGTTTCGTGCCGGATTTCCTGATTTTCCAGATGACCTGCCGCCTGGCGCCAGACGAATCAACGTCTCTTGTTCGAGCAACAGGTCGAGTTTTACGAAAAAAACGAGAGTTCGGTCAAGACGAACCTGAGGAACGGAGCTGATTCATAAGTCATTTGCTACAAATCACTTATGTCAAGACAGCGGTCTGGCGATGCCGGCCGGCCATGAAAATGTGGCAACTTCTGCGCGACATCGCTGCATCACGGAATTTATTTTCGACGGGATTTGCGTTCCGCACGCTTCTCCTTTGTCTGTTCGTCCACTGCGCGGATGAGATTCAGAATGCTGCCGGGAAGATTCTTCTTTGCCTGTTCGCGATCCTGACTGCCGACGTTCTGAATGAGGTCCATCACAGCCGAAGGCAGCGGCGGCGCTTCTTCCGTGTACTGTGCCGGAGCAATGCGGCTGGTCAGATCGCCGAGCAGATCCATGCTTTCCGGCAATTGCAGCTTTGGTTCGGAGACAGTTCCCACCACGCGCAACTGCATCGGTGCCGCCGAAACCTGCGACAGCAGCGCCAGTAACGGGCGGCCTGCTGGCACGATTTTTGGCATCTTCAGCGTGAGTAACAGATCCAGCGTTTCGTCCAGATGCACGATACCCGACGACGTGATCGACAGCTCCTGGGCGAGTTGTGGCAGCAAAAACACCAGGCCTTCGTGTGCAATGCCGTCTTTCGAGACCGAAAATTCAACGGTCGAATCCTTCAGGATCTGAATCTGGTCAGGCAGCGACGTACCGCTCACCTGCCCAAGAAGTGCCGTCAGTTGCCGCGTCCAGTTTTCCTTCAAACGAGCTTCGAGAGCATGAAATTCAGCGCGACCATGAATCGGGAATTTCACACTTTCGCCTTGTTCTGTCCCAGAGTTCTCGCCCGAAGCCGCATCTGACGAAACAGTTCCATCAAGTGGAATATGCATTTCATCCAGCCAGAGCGAAGCACTTCCGGACAATGTGGTTGACTGTGACAGCACTGGCGCGATCAACGCCAGATTCTGCTGAGTGTGCGAGTCGGAAAGCACTTCGTGGTCCAGGATCTGAACAGGATCGATGTTGAGCATGCGATGACCATCGCCGTCCGGACCGATATCTCCGGTGATGGTCAGTTGGCTCAGCTCCACGATCGGCATCGCGCGCCAGGGAACGAGGAGTTCCAGCGAACCGTCTTCGATGCGAAACGACAATTCAGATTTCGACGGATTAACTCCGGACTTCAATGGCCACTCACCATCAGCATTCAGATGCACGCTGAGCGACGATCCCACCAGCCGGACTTCACCAATATGTACCGGGTCTGCGATAAAGGACAGCAAACCTTTTGCTGTGCGGAGTTCCTTGACGGTCCACACGACCTGACCTTCCGCATCCGCGATCCGGACGTCGTGGAAAACCAGCGGAGCAAACCATCCGCCGGTGGCCGATTCCGCCGTGGCCGGCAATTCTTCGCTGCCGATCGCTGAATTCAGCAGTCTGCTTCGCATGCTCGTAGCGGTCAGGACCATAGGTGTCACACAGACACCGGCACTCAGCATGGAAAAAATGATCGATGTTGCAACGACGCCACGCCGCTTCCAGAATTGCGATTTTCGGGGAGCAGCCATAGCCTGAGCCGACTGATTTGAAACGTCCAATGTCTTCATGTGCAGTATTCTCCATTTGAACCGTCAACGCTTCCGAGCAATCTGAACGCCGATTATCAGCGAATCACGTTGCGAGAGGCATTCTGTACTCAGCAGGGGCAAGGGTGAGAAAATTGGCGAGCGGCATGCGTCAGCTTGCCCGTACACCAGCGAGGTACCGGAGGGCTCACGCCGCTCCGCTCGCCGGACTCACTTCCTGTCCTTCAGAGTATAACAAGGGCGTTCGTTGAAAGTAACGGTTTCTGCGTTTCAGGAGACGAACAGGGAGGCGTCAGCCTGTTTGAGTCAATTCGTTGATGAACGGCACCCAGGCGGCCTGAAGGCTTGATCCAGCGATTACGGACGGATGTTTCATTCCCGGATCGTCCTGAAACGACGAGAAGAGTCCTGGTTCGTTCGAAATGCCGAGTTCCTTCGCTTACACTTCGAAAAACGCACACAGCGTCCCACATTATCCGCTGTCAATCGAGTTTCGGTATACCGTCCGCTATCAAGATATTTGATCGACTATGAATCCAACTTCGCAGGAAATACTTGCCACAGTCTTGTTCACTTGTGCAGTGATCCATACGTTTTGCGTCAAGCAATTTGCCAGATGGGCTCACAAGTATCCGGAAGGCTCGGTAGGCGAAAATCTCTTTCACTTCCTCGCTGAAACGGAAGTCGTTTTCGGTCTTTGGGCCTCGGCGCTGTTCGTTGGTATCGCGATCCTGAATGGTTCGATTCATGCTGCGGTTGATTACATTGATTCACTCAAAGACAATTATGCCGAACCAAAGTTTGTGCTCGTCGTGATGGTGGTGGCGGCAACCCGTCCGATTGTCAATCTGGCGGAGGCCATCATTCTGTGGATTGCCCGCCTGCTGCCATTCAAGGAAAGTGTTTCCTTCTACTTTGCCGCTCTTTCGTTCGGTCCGTTGTTTGGTTCGTTCATTACGGAACCGGCGGCGATGACACTGCTGGCATTGCTGCTTAAACGGCGCTACTTTGATGGAAACATCGGTAAACTGCTGGCTTATTCAACGATCGGCCTGCTGTTCGTCAATGTGTCGATCGGCGGCACTTTGACGCATTTTGCCGCTCCGCCTGTGCTGATGGTGGCGACCCCGTGGAAGTGGGACACGATCTTTATGGCCTCCACGTTCGGATGGCGTGCTGCGGCAAGCTGCCTGTGTTCGACTCTGCTGATGACTGTCGTCTTTTGGAAACAGCTCAATGCCGTCGAACAGGACACCACGAAGTCTCAATATATTCCCACCTGGTTGACGGCATTACATCTGATCTTTCTAGCCTCGGTCGTTGGATTTGCACATCATCCAGACATCTTTTTTGGCGTCTTCATGATCTTTCTAGGGCTGGTGACAGCCACTCACGAGTATCAGGATTCTCTGAAGCTGCGAGAAGGACTGCTGGTCGGATTTTTTCTGGCTGGGCTGGTCACGCTGGGGAAGCCTCAATCCTGGTGGCTTGAACCTCTGCTCAAGAACGATCAGATGACTGCGGCCAAGCTGTATTTTGGTGCCACAGGTCTGACGGCAATCACTGACAATGCGGCATTGACGTATCTGGGGACACAGGTCCCCGGAATTTCCAATGAGCTCAAATACGCTCTGGTCGCCGGTGCCGTTTCAGGCGGCGGTCTGACCGTGATCGCCAATGCCCCAAATCCGGCAGGAGCAGGAATCCTGCAGTCGTCTCGCGCGTTTGGCGAAACCGGGCTCAGCCCAATCGGACTGCTGCTGGGTGCCACTCCACCCACTCTGATGGCAATCGCGTTTTTCTGGCTGGTTGGGTAGCGGACGGTCGCGACACGAGGGCTGTATATTTTTATCATTCGACTGTCCCGGATTTACGGCCAAGCGCAAGAAATCACATTGAAAATTGCTGACTCAACCGTTTTCTGTGCGACATTCACTCTACACCGCGTGGACCTGATCGCATGGGTGCAGTCGCCGAATTCGGTAGGTCCTGTTTGCCGAGCAGGACTTCGCGGCCACGCCGCGACCAGCGACGAGTCGCGGTCGAAGGGACGGCCACACGGCGACGTGGAGCGGATGTGCGACCCATGGCGGTTCGCCGTACGGCGAAAGTCCTTTCCGGTAGATACGAACCATGGTCTGTCGGCAAAGTCACTGAATCACTGCCTTACAACTCAGCCAGAGATCATGGGGATTGAAGTTCCTGGGTATTCGGTGATGTCACACCATTTCCACTGTATTTTACGCAGTCGATATGATGTGGTGGAGACATGGTCGGATGAAGAAGTGGCTCGGAAGTGGTGGCTGTTGTGTCCGGCTCGCAAGACGAACGAAGGCCTTCCGGCCGAACCGACGGAGTTTGAATTGAACTCGATTCGCAACGACGCCCGCGGCCTGAAGGAAAAGCGGGGCCGCCTGTCGAGCATTTCATGGTTCATGCGGTTCCTGTCAGAGCGAGTTGCAAAAGTCGCGAATAGACAAGATCAGTGTTCAGGCCGCTTTTGGAAACATCGTTTCAAGGCGACTGTGCTGCCCGATGAATCGGCGATTGCAGCGTGCATGGTATAGGTGGATATGGATCTGAATCCCGTGCACGCCGGTCTAGCGGCAACTCCGGAACAGGGCGATTTCACGAGTGCTCAGGAACGCATTGCCGATCTGAGGTCCGCCGCTGACGTTTCCACGGCAGACGCCAAAGACGTGAGGATTGAGCATGGACAACATCGGGCAGTCAACAAAAAACCCGAACATGATTTGTCATGTTCGGGTCGATGAAATCTGCTCGGTTGCTGAAAGCAAAGACTGTCCCGCAGCATTACGTCCGGGACGGAATGCGATGCCAGAACAAATGTCCTTGCCGTTCGGTTCAGTTGCAGCAGCTTTGGCTGGTGGTGCAGCAGCGCTGACGTGGGACACGGACGCGATGACATCGTGTCTTTTTGCAGCAAGTTGGCTCACAGCATGGCTCTGGAGTACAACAGGTTGGCTGTGGGCAGCAAGTCGGGGCTGGAGCACAGCAGACTGGCGCGGGAGCTGGAGCACAACACACTGGCGCGGGAGCACAACACACTGGCGCGGGAGCACAGCACACTGGCTGTGGTGCACAGCAAGTGATTGGCTGGCAGCAGGCATCCTTGTGGCGGTGACCGGCTTCGGCACTGTTGGATGACGTGAAACACGCCAGTCCGAGCATCATCATTGCGGCAAACATCTGTTTCATGAGTTTTCTCCGAGATCAAATGGACTTTGGGAATTGGGAAGCGTGTGCAACCCTGCAGTTTTGCAGAGGCTATGGGGTTTGAATTCAGCTGGCAACCCGAATATCCCAATCTTCTCAGATTTCTCAATCCGGCGTCGAAAGGTTCTTATTTAGTGCTGATGTAAGCGACAGTCATATGGAGTGCGGCGACTTGTCGCCGCTTTACCTTTCCAACACGGCATTTTTGTTAATCGGCGTGGGAAGACAGCAAACACTCCATTTCAATTTCAGGTGAAATCGGCAGAGCAAACGAACGTCGTTCCCAGAGCCAAATTACCTGAAAAAGAA
>JAYSPO010000335.1:0-2250 GCA_043722015.1 Candidatus Kuenenia sp.
CCCACAATGAACGTATGTCAAAGCACCAAAAATCCCCACCCGCCCCCAAAGCAGGTTCTGAGAATGCTCCTACCTCGCCGTTTCAATTTGACCACCCTCCTTCTTTGTTGCAGCGGAATTCTGCTGGCATGGTGGGCCACTGGCTCAGGTCCGCCCTCGGTCGCCGCTGCAATCGACGAACCGACGGATACCGACGACGCCAAGGCGACGTTCTTCCGCGAAAAAGTTCTACCGCTCCTGGAATCGCGCTGCTTCGAATGCCACGGGCCGGACAGTGAAGCGAAGGGTGATCTGAAACTCAGTTCCCGCAAGACCATGCTGGCGGGTGGTGAGACCGGGCCGGCCATTGTCCCGGAGAAACCCAACGAGAGTCTGCTCATGCAGGCCGTGCGCTACGAGGCCCTGGAAATGCCGCCTCGCAGTCGGATGCCTGACGAGGAAATTGAAATCCTGAGTCAGTGGATCACCGACGGCGCCGTCTGGCCGGATGACGGCACACCCGAAGCCGTCGAGAAACCAAAAGCCGCGTTTCCACTCCAGGAACGCATTGCGTCGCACTGGGCATGGAAGAAAATTGAACGTCCCGCTGTTCCGACCGTCAAGCAGGCAGACTGGCCCGCCAGTGACACAGATCGATTCCTGCTGGCAAAGATGGAAGAGGCAGGAATTGCCCCGACTTCGGATGCAGATCGCCGAGCCTTGCTGCGAAGGCTGTACTTCGATCTCGTTGGATTGCCTCCGACGATCGAACAGCAGGACCGGTTCTTCAACGATCCGGCAGAGACCCCCGTCGCAATGGAAAAAGTCGCTGACGAACTGCTCGCATCGCCACAGTTTGGTGAACGCTGGGCGCGGCACTGGCTGGACCTGGTGCGCTATGCCGAAACTCTGGGACATGAATTCGACTATCCGTTGCCCTATGCATGGCGATATCGCGACTATGTGATTCGCGCGATCAACGCTGACGTGCCGTACAACCAATTCGTCCGCGAACACATCGCCGGCGACCTGATAACCGAACCGCGTCGCCATCCGGAATTGGGTTTCAACGAATCCATTATCGCCACTGGATTCTGGTATCTCTGCGAAGACAAACACGCACCTGTGGACGTCAAAGGTGAAGAAGCGTCACGTATCGACAACCAGATCGATGTCTTCGGCAGAACATTCCTCGGCCTGACCATCGCCTGCGCTCGCTGCCATGATCACAAGTTTGATGCGATCACGGCAGACGACTATTACGCGCTGTCTGGATTCTTGCAGAGTTCCCGGCGGCGCGTAGAGTGGATTGATTCGCATGGTGAGACGAATAAGTTACTGGATCAGTTGAAGGCAGAGAGGGCAAATGCTTCGACAGCATTGAACGCCGGTATGGAAAAAATCCGCGTTGATGTCCGCGAAAAGCTGCTCTTGCGGGCAATGGGCGAGCCAGCGAAACGCGACGATGATCTGATTACCGATGATCGGGTGGCGAGACTGAAGGAAATGTTGTTAGATCCGAAGTCTAAAGACCTTTCGAATCCGTTGGCTCTGTTGGCAAGCGTGGTTCAAAAACCATCGGAACAGTCAGACTCAGACGCCATTCAGGATTGGCTCAATACTCGCGTTAAAGCGTTCCGAATATTGGACGACGTAATTCGATCTTCGATTGGGAGTGTCCGAGAGCAAGCGGACACGTCTAAAACGCTGACGTTTGCGGACCTGCGTGTTGGATTGCCTGCGGACTGGCATGCATTTGGTGCAGCGTTTTACGATTTCGGTGGCACAACAGGCGGCGTTGGGCGAGTTATCCGTGACGCTCCACATGATCCGCACTGGACATGGATTGTCGGTGCCAGTGGCGACGTTCTTGTGAGTCGCAGCGGCGTCGTCACGGGCGGCGGAGGCTTTGGCGGTGGAGGCTTTAACTTTGGCGGCGTTTACGGTGGCGGCGCTAGCGGCTTTGGCGGTGGAACAAGTCCTCTATATGTAACACGCAGCTGGGGGACGGCCATTAGCTGGACTCACGGTGGCAGCGTACCTGACAGCGATGCTAATATCCGTTCGGCCAGTCTGTCGCCGAAACTCAAAGGCGAATTGCATTCACCAGAGTTTAAACTTACGCACCCCGAAATCCATATTCTGGCAGCAGGAAAAGGCGCTCGCGTTCGCCTTGTCATTGACGGCTACGTGATGAATGAATTCAGCGAACTGCTTTTCTCCGGTTGTCGACAGCCGATCGATACAGATGGCGAGTTTCGCTGGATCAGA
>JAYSPO010000336.1:0-2032 GCA_043722015.1 Candidatus Kuenenia sp.
TCACACTGTGGTGACGGCTGTTGGGAACGCTGATGACAAGCGACCCGCTGTCGCTCAGCCACTGCCGACATTTGCGCAGCACCTCTACCGGATTTCGCAGATGTTCCAAAACGTCGGCCAACACAATGCAATCAAATGAACCAGCAGGGATCGCACTTTCCGGCAGGGTTTCCATCGATGCTTCGATCACTTGATCAAGCCGGGTGGCTGCGGTGCCTGCCGCCACGGTATTGGCTTCAATTCCGGTGACGTGGCAGTCGCGTTCTGATTTCAATGCCTGCCCCAGCCGTCCACTGGCGCAACCGATGTCCAGAACTCGGTTGGCAGTGACCGGAATCAGGGCACGCACGTCTGGACGATCGAATTCAAAGTAGTCATGGGATTTGCCTCCCACGGAGACGGTGGCTTTGGACTGTGTCGCTGTCTGCAGCAATTGAACCATGCGGTGGCGATAAGTGTGGTTTTGCAGAACGTGGCGATGGCCTTCGGTCGCCAGTTTGTCGGCAAAGACTTTGGCATGCAGCAATCGATCGATTTGTGCGTAGAGTTCGTCATCAGTGCGGAATGTCAGCAGGTGACGCCCAGCCTCAAACAATTCATCAAGTCCATTCCCTTCAATGTGATTTGTAATCAGCGGAATTCCGCAGGCGGGAATCTCAAACAACCGCATATTGAGATCATCAGCGATGCTGCAGTTGAATCCAACATGGGCGCGCGAATACATCCGCGACATTTCGTCAAACAGGGCCTGCCCGAACCAACTGGATGGATATCGTTGCATCAACAAGTTCAGCAGGCGATGGCGTTCGTTGCCAATGATATTCCCCACAAATGCCACGTCATGGCATTTGAGTTCGCCTGCAATGGGCCGGTGAATGTCCGGATCACAGGCCAGTGGCAGCCAGTTGACTGCTCGCCCAAGGGCTTGCTGGATCGCGTTCGCTCCGTTCTTCTGGGCAGCAAACAGAAAATCGGCGTTCCCGAAGCGTTGAATGCAGCGAGACAAATTCATGTGAGTGTCGATGGCCCATGCCGCTCTGGGGCGACACTGTGGTGGGATGACGTAATCCAGTCCGTCATCGATGAACACGAACAGGTCAAAAATCGAAGGATCGATCATGTCCAGTTCATGCGGCAGCAGGTGTTCGAGATCGACGAATGGTCCCAACGCACGGCGACAGTAATAGCCTGTGGTTTCCGGTCGCTGCTGATTGTCGAAAACAAGGCCGACTTTCACGATCATCTCCTGATGGAGGCAAACATTGATCGGTATTTTGAAGCGATCACATGGTCCCACGTATGCTCAGCAAGAAATCGCTCACGTCCTGCGACACCGAGGGAAATTGCATATTCCGGATTCGACATCAAACGTTCCAGACATGCGGCAAGATCATTGGCATCGCCGGGCTCAAAGAGCAGGCCCGTCACGCCGTCAGTGACAGTGAACGGCAATCCGCCGATACGGCTGGCGACAACAGGTCGCGTCGCTCCCATAGCCTCGACTGCTGTGCGGCCAAGGGCCTCCTGTGCAATCGTGGGGACGACCACGATGTCACACTCTGCCATCAACGAGGGAAGATCACTTTGGTTCTTCCAGCCTCGGTATCGAAGAAATGGTGCTTCGTATGTGTCAGGATCACCAGTCACGTGAAGTTCAAAATCCTGTCGCACGTCCCAGAGTCGGCAACAGGCTTCAAAGATGACATGAAATCCCTTCATGAGTTCATTCACCAGCCCAGCGAACAGAATTCGACACGCTTCTTCGCCGAAATTACGATCAGGGAGGTTGTCGAACCGCCGTGCGTCAAAGCCGCTGGGGATGACGCGAACGTCCTTCGCATATGGCTCGCACAGCGCCCCGATCAAGGGGTTCACGACAAGGATAGCTTCAGCATTGGCAAAGGCCTGTCGCAATTCCGAATAGAATGCATCATCGCCGAAGCCCACGAGTTCCCGTTCATCGGCGTGGAGCGAGCCGGAAGAATTTGCGTTTGTCTTAACGCAGGTGAGACATTCCTCCCGCGTGGAAAGC
>JAYSPO010000337.1:0-6185 GCA_043722015.1 Candidatus Kuenenia sp.
TCGCCGACGCGATTCATGATGAAAGCTTTATTTGCCGCATTACAGGCGGATTTGCGTTCGGTGTAGAATCCAATCAGCAGGAAGCTGCAGATCCCAACGAGTTCCCAGAAAACGAACACCTGGAAAATGTTGCCAGCGAGGACCAGCCCCAGCATCGAAAAGCAAAACAGCGACAGAAAAGCAAAGAACCGGTAATAGCGACCGGGGCGATGGACGTGGTGACCGTTCGACAGATGAGCACTGTGATCGACGAGTTCTTCGGTCAGCTCTTCTGACATGTAACCCATCGCAAATAAATGAATACAGGTCGCGATGAAGGTCACCATTGTGAACATCACCAGCGTCAGACTGTCGATGTAGTAGTCAAGCGAAATATCCAGACTGCCGAAGCGGGCGAGATAGTAGAGCGTGCCGGAATAGACGGTCTGGCCAAGCACAACAGGCGGTTCAGAGGATGTCTCTTCGGCAGGGGGATCGTGAGGATCTGTGGCAGCGCCCTGGACAGCATGATCCGGTGAAACATGACCCGGTTCTGCATGGCCGCCTTCGTCGTGTTCAGCCTCTGCATGATGCCCAGAGTCGTGTTCCACGTTCCAGAAGTTGTTCGAATTTCCCCAGATCAGCAATGCACTTAAGCTGCACAGAAAACCAATGCCGATACAGCCCACGGACATCCACGCGGCCACGCGACTTTTCCGCGATCCCCAGAAGCCACCGAAGATCTCAACTGCAAATCCGGCAAGCGGAAGCAGCCATGCGATCATCAACAGGTTTCTTAGTGTTTCGCCAACCATGGGTATTCCAGAAAACCAGCCGTGCTTAAATCCAACCAATCCCAATACTACGCTTTGCGTCAGCCCCTCAGCTTGTTCGCCCGATCAACGTCAATCGTCAGATGGTTGTTATAGAAGTTCAGAGCAATCGCCAAAGCAACCGCAGCTTCTGCCGCAGCAAGTACGATCACAAACAGTGAAAATACCTGTCCATCCAGACCGAGATCTGTGTACCGCGAGAACGCCACAAAGTTGACGTTGGCTCCATTGAGAACCAACTCCACCCCCATCAATACGCCAATGCCATTGCGTTTGGTTGCCATGCAGACCACGCCGCAGACAAACAACACCGCACCGACAAACAGATAGGAATTCAGATTCGCCGTCATGGACGATCACACCTGCAAAAAATTTCAAATTTCAAATCTCAAATCTCAAATCTCAAATCTCAAATCTCAAATCTCAAATCTCAAATCAGCCCGACCCAACTGCCCGTCGTTTCGCCCGAGCCAGATAGGCGGCACCAATCAATACGACCAGCAAATGCACCGACACAATTTCAAACGGCAACAGATATCCGGGAGAAAGCGTATCCCCGTCGCCGCTAAGATCCTGATCCGGTCGGCTTCCCAGGAAACTCAAACCGATTGGTCGCAATGTATTACCTGCCGCCACCACAGGATTGCCAGCTTCCTGGCTTATGGCAGGCTCCCGCCAGTCTACGCCATTTAACGAAGCGTAGACCACGACCAGAAACAACAGCCCCACACAACTGCCCATCACAATTTCGCCGGGCGACGTTGCGATCTTCAAATATGGACCGCTGGCTGTGAGCATGACACCAAACACCAGCAGCACCAATGTGCCGCCAACATAAATCAACAATTGAGCTGCACCGACAAAGTCTGCTTTCGCCAGAAAGAACAGCGCTGCCGTACTACCAAGTGATATCACGAGCCAGAACGCCATCCGCACCACGGTCTGACTGAACACGACCGCAATCGCACCCAAACAGGTTGCCAGAGCAAACACGGTGAAGAGGAAGGATTCGCCGTTCACTGCACAACTCCTTCCGGTTCAATATTGCTCGCTGAAGGAACGATCAAACCAATCTCGATTGGCGAAACCGCGATCGGCGACACTTCGACACTGCCGTCGCGAGTCTCCTGCAATCCCTGAGCCGCTCGGTCGCCGATCGGTGCCGTCCAGGTCGTTCGCCCCATGCCAGTCACCAGAATCAAGGGCCAAAGCGTGGCGCCGAGAAACAGGAAGCAGCTGATCGGGACCAGATACTTCAGACAGGTTGTCATCACCTGGTCAATGCGAAGTCGAGGCAAAGTCCACCGTAACCACACCTGCACGAACACCCCAAAGCTGGCCTTGGCCGCAAACACACCCGCACCAATGACATTTGCCAGATAGCCAACCGCCGCAGAACTTGTCGTGCCGTCAAGACTTGCATTACGAGCGGCATACAAGGCGTCATCAATGGGAGCCAACCCTGTGTTCCAGCCACCCATAAACAGGACCGAAGCAATGCCACAGACCGCAAACATGCTCGCGTATTCACCCATGAAGAAAAACGACCACCGCATGCCGCTGTATTCAGTGTGGAAACCACCCACCAGTTCGCTCTCAGCCTCTGCAAGGTCGAACGGAGCTCGCTTGCAACTGGCCGTAGCAACCACGAAATATACAAAGAACGCAATGAATGTGAATGGATCGTGGAACATGAACCAGTTCGTGAACCAGCCACGTTGCATTCCGCCAACTTCGCCAAGATTCAACGACCCAGCGGCAACGACCGGAACCAACGCACAGATCGCGAGCGGAATTTCGTAACTGACCATCTGAGCCGCTTCGCGCATCCCACCGAACAGAGACCATTTCGAACCGCTGGAGTAGCCAGCCATAATGATCCCGAACACTTCGAGGGACAGAATGGCAAGGATGATGAATAACCCGCAGTCTGCCGCAACCGCTACCCAACCATGACTGAAAGGCAACACCATAAACGCGGCAAATGACGACACGCAGACGATGTATGGAGCCGACCGGAACAGCATCGAATCTGCTGCGCTCGGACAAAGGTCTTCCTTTTGAACCAGCTTAATCCCGTCCGCAAGCGACTGCAGCCAGCCAAAGAGTCCACCAACGCGAGTCGGGCCAAGCCGGTCCTGTATTCGACCGGAAACTTTCCGCTCCAGCCAGATAAAGGCGAACGGAGAAACCGCAAAGACGTGAACCAACAGCACCGCATGGATGATGGCGGCAATCACATATTGCCATCCGCCGAATCCCTGAAAAAAATCGGCGATGGATTGAGCGGCGAACATCATGGATCACACACCCGCAAACAGGTCCAGCAGTTCTTGTCAGAATGTGGCAGGCACGAACATCGCACCTGACCTGACGGCAACTGTGATTAAAATCGTCCGTGTGATTACAGTCATGCAATCACCTTCGCGACGATCGCTCCCACGGAGGCTGCGAAACTATGACAAAACAGATTTCTCTCTGCAACCTACTGCAAACTGCTTTCGCAAGGCCAGCTTTCGTTCCACCCCGTGAGACGAACTCACCAACGCTTTCCCGTCGTTGGGAACGACTCGGCACTCATCATGGGTCAATCTGCATGAAGGATTGATGCGGGCAATGACCATCCGCCCCGCAACAAGATCATCACGCGATTTTCCCTACAATGATGACAACCGTGAAAACGGCAAAAGTTCAAAGCCGTGACCGTTGAAATGTCGATGTCACCTGGTGCTTTGTCTGTCGTGTATTGATGTGTGCCACTCGCTCTGCCAGTGCGGCCTTGCAAAAGGGGGAGCACTGGCAAAGCCAGTGGCACGCAACCCATCAATGAATGCCTGCAAAACACCAGAGTCCGAAGAGCACTGTAGTTTTTTCGGGCCATGTCATATAAGACTACCGTTCCTGAGCGGTTTCCAGCTGTCGCCGTCATCGTTCAGCCCCCCCCTCTGCACGGTGACGGCGACTCTTTAAAAGCGATCCTATGACGCGCCGCAAACGCCCTCCTGAGGGCCGATCGTTTGCCGTCTCAACCTTTCGAGATCCAGCAAGCTGGCTACCCGGATTTATTACGTATCTCGATGCCGAATGCGGCATGGCGAAAAACACGTTGTCCGCGTATGGTCGCGATCTGGAACGATTTTTCGCATGGAATCGCGACACGGGCAAAGTCGGAATTCACGACATCGGCGTCCCGACGATCACGGCATTTCTCGACTACCTGCAGAACCTCGGACTTGCCGCCAGCAGCGTCGGACGCAATCTTGTCGCAGTGCGCATGTTCTTCCGTTTTCTGATGCTGGAAGGTGTCGTTGCGGAAAGTACGGTGGACCTTGTGAGTTCACCGAAACTCTGGGAACGCCTGCCAAAGGTGCTCAGCCCGGAAATGGTCGATGCATTGTTAGTCGCTCCGATCGGCCCCATCGATCGTTACTACCTTCGCGACCGCGCGCTGCTGGCCGTGATGTATGCCACCGGTTGCCGCGTTTCAGAAGTCGTCGGGTTGAAACTGCAGGATGTGCAGTTGGACGAAAACTATTGCCGCTGTACAGGCAAAGGCAACAAACAACGCCTTGTCTCATTGAATCCTGTGGCGACAGATGCGATTCGAAAATACCTCGATCTGGAACGCCCGGACCTTGTGACGGTGGCCGGATCCGACAGCGGACATCTGTTTCTGACCCGTAGCGGGCGGATCATGAATCGTGAATCGGTCTGGGCACTGGTGCAAAGGTACGCCGCCCGGATCGGATGCGCCAAGGAAGTCAGTCCGCATACGTTACGGCACAGTTTTGCCACACATTTGCTGGCAGGCGGTGCGGATATCCGAGCCCTCCAGGAAATGCTGGGGCACTCTAGTATCCGCACCACGCAGATTTACACGCACGTCGAACACAGCCGACTGAAGGCTGTCCACAAGCAGTGCCACCCGCGCGGTTGAGACACCCTGGTGGTCTGTCAGCAATGGATTGCCGGGTGGCCGGGGTTGGATCGCGTCAGCCCGAAACCCCGAGGCTTCCTTCGCTCCGCTCAGTCCAGCCTCGGCCACCCGATCCATCAAAGCACGGCCACGTGATCCATGAAAGCATGATTGATTGAGCGCTAGCGGGTTCTCGGCAACTGAGGGTGAACCCGAGTCATTCGGTTGTCCCCATTCGGTTGTGCAATTCATGCGACGCAGTGGCACAACCGAATGAGGGACAACCGAATGAAACGCACGGAAAACACAGCCACGCACAGCAGCATGAACGCTGCACCGCCATCTAGCTCTTTATGATTCCGAAAACGTGTCACTCGTTGCCATGTGAGGTATAAGCGGCGCGCAACGGGGCACTTGGGAGGGTCTACGAACCAAGTGCGTTCCGCTGTCGCTCAACACACCCTATTTTGCGTCAACGCCTGAACGGAATCGGAACAGGCTGCCGAACGGTGTGGTAAAGTAGATGTCGCCTTTTTCGTCTTCGCCGAAACTCATGACGGGCAGCTTGTCACCCGTCAGTGAGTAATTCGCCACGACTTTGCCCGTCGCCTCATCGTATTCCAACGCCCACAGCAAGCCAGAGACATAATCAGCGTAAAGATACTTGCCGACCAGTTCGGGCACGCGAGTTCCTCGGTAGACCGAACCGCCAGTGATCGATTTTCCGATATCGTGATGGTATTCCAGGATCGGGTCGATGAGATCCGGACGGTCAGCATCGTTGCCGTCCGGTCGGAACCAATGTTTCGCTTCACGGATGTTCCAGCCATAATTTCCGCCGGACTTGATAATATTGATTTCTTCCCACAAATTCTGACCGACGTCACCGGCCCACAGAGATCCGGTCTTGCGATCGAATGCCATCCGCCAGACGTTGCGCAGTCCGTAGGCGTAAATCTCTTCGCGAACGGGGACCATTTTCCCGCGCGGCCCCGCAGGCACAGTCTTGCCGACAAAGGGATTGTCTTTCGGGATGCTGTAGTTCTTGTCGTCGGACTTGTGATCGACATCGATTCGCAGAATCGACCCCAGCAACGTTGTCAGGTTCTGGCCGTGTCCATGAGGGTCATTGCCGCTTCCGCCGTCACCAAGCGCGATGTAAAGGAAGCCGTCGGTGCCGAACAGGATCGTGCCGCCGTTGTGATTCCAATATGGCTGTGGCACGCGAAGGATGACTTCCTCAGACGCCGGATCTGCAACGTTGGGATTGTCTTTTGACACGCGAAACCTGGAAATCTTTGACAGGAGATCCGCTGCCGTGGAAGTGTAATAGACGAAGAATTCGCCGTTCTGTTTGAACTTCGGATGAAAGGCAAAGCCCAGCAGACCTTCTTCGTTCTTGTCGTCCGCGTAAACAACACGTTCTTCGATGTCCAGAAACACGGTTGCTTCGTCGA
>JAYSPO010000338.1:0-2093 GCA_043722015.1 Candidatus Kuenenia sp.
CAACGGTCACAAAGTTCGCGGACGCCTTCGAGAAAACCCGGATCAGGATCAGTGGAACGCGTTGGTTCCATCACAACCGCCGCGAGTTCGCTGCCGTGACGCGCCACGATCTGCGCCAATTCATGTAATCGGTTGTACGTAAAGGGCAATGCAGTCCCTGCGAGTCCGCGCGGGACGCCTGCCGGTGCCAGGCCCGGTAGCAGGTGACCTTGAAGACTATCTGCAGCACCTGCGGGATTCACGTTTGCCGCCAAATACCAGTCGGACCAACCGTGATAGCCGCAGAACGCGATCTTATCGCGGTCGGAGGCAGCACGAGCGATGCGGACGGCGATGGCCATGGACTCACCGCCGGAACGAGCATAGCGAACCTGCTCGGCCCATGGATGCAATTCGATCAGCAGCTCGGCCAACTCGACTTCCTCAGCCGCGTTCAGTGTCGACATCGAACCGAGCGCGATGCGGCGTTGAACCGCTGCCGTTACATCAGGATCGGCGTAACCCAGCAGGCAAGAACCGATGCCGGATGTGGTCATGTCGATGAATCGGCGGCCATCAAGGTCCGTCACTTCACAACCATGTGCCTCCCGGGCGTAGGCTGGCCAGAGTCCGGGAGCAAACATCTCCGGTCGCTTGCTGAGCAGTTGCGTTCCGCCAGGAATCAGCTGCTTCGCTCGGGCATACATCGTCTGAGTCTGCTCACCGATGGGCGAGACGACAGTGGGATCGTCATCGCCGAATTGAACATGAAACGCGGATGCGGCGTTTCTCCAGAACAGGTTCTGAATGTCGTCGGAGGACCATTGGGCAATTTCCGCCGCATGCTTCAGGGACAGCAATTGCTCATAGATGGCCAGAATCGGACGGCCGTCGCAATGGGGAAACTGCAGGTTAAACCGGCTGACATCGACGTATTGCCAGGCTCGCCCCATCGCGGCGTACTGACCATGAAAGTACATCGCGTCAATGCCGTCTGATCCATACAGAATGCGCCGCCGATCCTCACGCGAAAACAACGTGATCAGCGGTCGCACGTCAGTCACTGCCGAGACGTCGTACCAGATGTTCGGCATGTCGCGGAGTTGCTCGATCGCCTTGCGAATCGGCCAGTACGTAAAACTGCGGGCGCAATGGGCCAGAATCCATTTAATGTTCGGGTAGCGGCTTCCTGTGAATTCCCTCAGGTCGCTGAGGTTGAATTCGTCGGCACAGCCGTGAAAGCGGGACAGGTGCATCGTAACCCACAGCCCCATTTCATTTGCCAGATCCAACTGCTCATGAGTCAGGAACTCGTGAATCCGGCATTGCGCGATCTCGCCGGTGGTGGAAAACAGACGGTACGGTTTGAGTCCGATAAATCCTCGCTCGCGCACGTCGCGTTCGATGTCCTGCACGCGGCACGACGGCGTCACCAGTCGATTCATCCGAGACTGCGGGTCCTGTCGAATCTGCTCGATGCACCAGCGGTTGTGCGCATCGACGTCGATCCCGAGCGTCGGCGTTCCCAACACGAGAAAATGTGTTTCACGACCGGGGTACAGTCTCGCCGCCCACTGCTGCAACGTAGTGAAGTCCGCGAAACCCCACGGATTCGCTGCCGCCGGTGAAGATGTCTTCACATGCTCCGGATGGAACATGTGAATGTGGGCGTCGAACACTCGATCCGGGACGAAGTCCTGGAGTTCTTCGTCCCAGATCTGCTGATCGTGTGGTGAGAAGTCGCTCAGAGAAACCGACATGTTGAGTTCCGAAGAAGGTTAATTGGTTGGACTGTTTGACTTTCTCATCGAAGGCCCCATCCGGTTTAGGGACTGTTGTCTCAATCGTTTAACGGCAAGCCGCAGGCGTCGGTGCCAGGTTTTGCCTACGCCTGCGGCTCGCCGTTAAACGAAAATCAAACAGTCGAATCAGATCGTCTGCCAGCATCCATGATCAACACTCGCCAGGGCGGCCAGATTAACTCGCAATGTCTGCACGCCTTCATCCAGACTGCAAAGCAGCGAAGCGCGACCTTCGACAGCATCGAGAAAACGATTGGCCTGCGTCACGAACATGGCGTCGCGGGGTTGCGGTTCGTACGGTTCGTCATGCCA
>JAYSPO010000339.1:0-5322 GCA_043722015.1 Candidatus Kuenenia sp.
GTGGCCGGGGCTGGACTGAGCGGAGCGAAGGAAGCCCCGGGGTTTCGGGCTATCGCCCTCCAACCCCGGCCACCCGAAGATTAAGATTTGACAAAGCACTACAAGCGAATCTCGGACAATCGAATTAGAGAGAATTCCAACACACGTCACTGCGAGAATCGGATGAAATCTGTCGTCCCTTCATTGCTGCTCGTGCTGCTGGCCTCGATGCGAGCCAATGCGGACGAACCAATCGAGTTCAACCGTGACGTGCGGCCCATTCTGTCGGAGCACTGCTGGCAGTGTCATGGATTTGATGAACACGCCCGGAAATCCGGATTGCGCCTGGATGTCCGCGAGAATGCGACTGGTGCGGCCGAGTCCGGTGCCATCGCAATTGTGCCGCATGATCCTGATGGCAGCGAGCTCATCAAACGCATTGCCAGTCCTGATCCAGATACGCACATGCCGCCTGCGTCTTTCAACAAACCGCTCTCGATGGCACAGATCGAGACATTGCGTCAGTGGATTGCAGAAGGTGCGATCTATCAACGGCACTGGTCCTTCGAACCCATCACCAAACCGGTTGTACCCGCAGTAGATGACGTGCCTGCGACCGAAACAATTGCGAATCCCATCGATGCATTTGTGGCAGCCACGCACCGGCAACACGGACGGTCATTCGCTCCCGAAGCGTCACGCGAGGTGTTATTGCGTCGAGTCAGCCTCGATCTGACCGGGTTGCCACCGAGTCTTGAAGATCTGGACCGTACCAGCGAATCGTACGAACAGGCCGTAGATCGGCTGCTGGCATCAGAGCATTTTGGCGAACATCTCGCTGTCGATTGGCTGGACACCGCTCGTTACGCGGACACCAACGGATATTTTGGCGACAAGCCGCGCCAAATGTGGCTGTGGCGAAACTGGGTGATCGATGCGTTTAACAGCAACATGCCGTTCGATCAGTTTACGATCGAGCAGCTTGCCGGAGACCTGTTACCAAATCCCACAACGGCGCAGCGCATCGCGACGGGATTCAATCGCAATCATATCGCGAACAATGAAACAGGAATTATCGACGAAGAATATCGCACTGAATATGTGATCGATCGTGTCGATACGACGCTCACCACCTGGATGGGACTCACCGCCGCGTGCGCTCAGTGCCATGACCACAAATACGATCCGATCACGCAGGTCGAGTTCTATCAGTTGTTTGCGTTCTTCAACAACGTGCCGGAAACAGGACTCATTGTCGCAGACAATCCACCGCCGCTGATCACCGTGACGACTCCTGAACAGGATCAGCAACTGGCAGCACTGACTGCCGCTGCGACGCAAGCCGCAAACGCATTCGCACCGTCACGTACTGCACTCGAAACACAGATTGCGGCGTGGGAAACCGACGCACTGATTTCTTTACCGTATCCGCCGGAAGAATCACTTGTGCTGCATGAAGCACTCAACGGCCAGCTTACTGAAGACACACAGCACATCGGCACGAAGCTGATGTTTCAAGCAGGGATCAGAAACCAGGCAGCGAGTTTTGATGCCACGCAGCACGCCGAACGATCGCTTCCCGACTTGAAGGCTGATGCCCCGTGGAGCATCGGGCTATGGATTCTGCCGAAAGGTTCGCTGAGTTGTCCGCTGTCAAAGATCGCAGCCGAAGGGAATCGCCAGGGTTTTGAAATCCTGTGGCAAAAGGGTCGCATCGGTGTCAATCTTGTCGAACGCTGGGGCGTCAGTGCCATTGAAGTCGTGACGCATGAACCGATGACGTCAGGGCAGTGGCATCATCTGGTCGTGAATTACGACGGCTCGCGAACTGCGGCGGGTTTACGGGTACTGATCGATGGCACGCCCGCAGTTCTGGATATCCATCGCGATTCGCTCATGGGCAGTTTCGACACCCGGGAAGCTTTGCGAATCGGACGGCGGGACTCCGGTCTGGGTTACTACGGCCTGTTGGATGAACTGCGGATTGTCCAGCGTTGTCTGACGGATGCGGAAGTCGCTCAATGGTTTCACGGCGAACAGATTCGCGGCATCATCGAGCAGAAAACCGACATCCGCAGCGGTCGAGACACCGACACGCTGCTGGACTATTACATCGATCGCCATGCAGAGCCGTCGGTACAGCACGCCCGGGCGCTCGCGAAGACAACTCAGCGCGCCGCACAGATGTTTCGCGAATCGCTTCCAACCACGCTGGTGATGGAGGAACTTTCGCAGCCTCGCACTGCCCACGTTCTGCAACGGGGACAATACGACCAGCTTGGCGAAGCTGTGGAGCCCGGCATCCCGGCAATGTTTTCAAACTGGCCCGATGATGCGCCGCGGAACCGGCTGGGATTCGCCCGCTGGCTGGTTTCCCATGACAACCCGTTGACCGCGCGCGTGGCTATGAATCGATTCTGGAAACAGTGCTTTGGCGAAGGTCTTGTGCGGACGGCAAATGATCTGGGGACGCAGGGAGCAGCGCCAACGCATCCGGAGTTGCTCGACTGGCTTGCCGCGACATTTCGGGACTGTGGCTGGAACATCAAGGCAATGCTGAAGCGAATCGTCATGTCGCGAACATATCAACAGGATTCACGATTCCGTGACGACCCGGCTGCAGACGCTGACCCGCAGAATCGATGGCTCGCGCGCGGTCCCGGTTTTCGCATGTCGGCCGAAATGATTCGCGACCATGCGCTGGCGGTGTCGGGGCTGCTGCGTTCGCAGATTGGCGGCCCCAGCGTGAAGCCATACCAGCCGCCGGGGCTGTGGGAAGAAGTTTCGTACAACGCCGAAGACACATACGTCCAGGACTCCGGAGATGGTTTATGGCGACGTAGTCTCTATACCTATATCAAACGTCAGGCACCGCCACCGTCGCTCCTGGCATTCGACGGACCAACGCGCGAAAAATGTACCGTGCAGCGACCACGGACGAATACGCCGCTGCAATCGTTGATCCTGCTGAACGATCCGACATACGTCGAAGCCGCCCGCGTGCTCGCCACACGAGTTTTGCACACGGACTCTGACGACGCGACGCGGCTGACACAGTTGGTACGTCGCGTGCTCAGCCGACTTCCCGAAGAGCACGAATTGCGTCTCCTGCACGATCTGCTGCAACGTCAACGCGAACATTTTCTGAAAGCACCTGCAGATGCGCAGACGCTGGTTTCCGTGGGCGAGTGGAAACCTGATGAGTCCATTGATGCCATTGAGCTCGCAGCCATGACCGTGGTCGCTCACACATTGCTGAATCTTGATGAGGCCATGACACGACGATGATTGCGGGACTGAATCGCCGACACTTTCTGAATCTATCGGGACTGAGTCTCGGAAGTGTGGCACTTACCGCGCTGCTGGACGAGGCGCGCGGCGGCGATCGCGGTGCCCATTTTCCAGCGCAGGCGAAGCGGATTATCTACCTGTTTATGCATGGTGGACCTTCGCAGCTGGATCTCTTTGATCATAAACCACGACTGCGACAACGTCACGGCGAAGAACTGCCTGAATCCGTCCGCGGCAATCAGCGCTTGACAGGAATGACCAGCGGACAGAAGTCGTTCCCGGTGACGGCGTCGCTGTTTCCGTTCGCGCAGCATGGAGAAAGCGGAGCGTGGATGAGTTCATTGCTGCCGGAAACCGCGAAGATCGTGGACGATTTGTGCATTGTGCATTCGATGCATACGGAAGCCATCAATCACGATCCCGCTGTGACACTGCTGCAAACCGGCCATCAACAGCCAGGCCGTCCCAGCTTCGGCGCATGGGCCAGTTACGGACTGGGCAGTGAAAACAGTAACCTGCCGGCATTTGTCGTGCTGCTTTCCCGAGGCAGTGCAGCGCGGCCGGCCGACCCGCTGTATGCGAGGTTATGGGGTTCAGGATTTCTGCCGTCAAATCATCAGGGCGTCGCGTTTCGCACGGGCGGAGATCCCGTGCTGTATCTGTCGAATGCACCGGGGATTGATGTCAGCACGCGACGTGATCAGCTGGATGTGCTTGCAGCGCTGAATTCAAGGCAGGCCGCCACTCAGCGGGATCCGGAAATCGATACGCGGATTTCGCAGTATGAAATGGCGTTTCGGATGCAGAGTTCCGTCCCCGATCTGGTCGATCTGCATGACGAAAGTGATTTAACGATTGAAGCGTATGGCCCCGAAGCGCGGGAACCGGGCACGTTTGCTCGCCATTGTCTGCTGGCTCGGCGTATGGCCGAACGCGGCGTGCGATTTATCCAGCTCTATCATCGCGGCTGGGATCAGCATTACAACCTGCCGAGTGACCTGCGTCTGCAGTGCCGCGATGTCGATCGACCTGTGGCGGCGCTGATTCGCGATCTCAAACAACGCGGCCTGCTGGACGAAACGCTGGTTGTGTGGGGCGGAGAATTCGGTCGCACAACGTACAGTCAGGGCATACCGGAACCAGCGAACTACGGACGCGACCATCACGGCAGGTGCTTTACCATGTGGCTTGCCGGAGGAGGAATTCGACCGGGAATCGTCCACGGTTTGACCGACGATTTCTGTTACAACATCGTGCGAGATCCCGTCCACGTTCACGATCTGAATGCCACATTGTTGCACCAGTTAGGTCTCGACCATACGCGACTGACTTATCGCTCACAGGGCCGCGACTTCCGTCTGACGGATGTGCATGGTCAGGTCATTGATGCGATTGTGCAGAGATGAGACCTTGGCACGTACAAATCGGCGTGATGTGTTGGCAGAGTGCGAGATGCAATTGGTTCAATGCGTGAACACAATTCTCCACTTTCCTGGTGCGCACAAATTGTCAAGATAGCTTGACGCTCAGATGGAATATATTTTTGTACAGCACGGAATGAAGAATTGGCCAATTGACAAAACAGAGCGGCACCGGACAATCAGGCTGACTCCGTGAATTAGGAGTCATCAGCCCGCACATTGAAGAAAGAAAGAGAATCGCGGTAGGGACCGCTGTTACCAGCGGCCCCCCGCACAGATCCGTACTTGAAGAATTACCTCATACGGCTCCTACCTTGAGTCGGGCGCGAAAGCGTTCGTTGGGATAGGGATGGGTGACTCGGGGACGAGGAAGATGCAGACGCACAAGGCGCTGCATGCGCTCCCATGTCCAGCCACTCCGGCCTCGCTGGCTGCGCTTGCGGATCTCGGATAACCACAGACGAGTCACCTCGTCGATGAAACGGCAGAGCGACTGACTGTTGCTCGGGACGGCATGATAATTCAGCCAGCCCTGCACAACACGTCTCAGCCAACGACCGGTGTCACCCAGCCGATGGTGGCGTCGTTTCTGCAGATCCGTCTTGATCTTCTGGAAGGTCGCCCGCATGCG
>JAYSPO010000340.1:0-3454 GCA_043722015.1 Candidatus Kuenenia sp.
GGATTGTACGTGACGCTGTTTCCGCAGTTGGTCGCCGGCCCGATCGAGCGCGGAACGCACCTTGCCCCGCAGGTGACACGCAAGACGCCGCTTTCTTGGGCGGCGTGTTGTGATGGCAGTTGGTTGATCTTGAAGGGACTCTTCAAGAAGGCGGTTCTGGCCGACAACCTGGCCCCGATCGTCGATCGAATGTTCTCGTTGTCTAATCCGACCGGACCGGAAGTGTTGCTCGGGGTCTACGCCTTCGCCTTCCAGATCTACGGCGACCTCGCGGGATACACAGACATCGCACGCGGCATCGGCTAAGCAACCGCAATGCATCAAAGTCTAGCGGTCATGCCCCAATCATGTTTTTAACTCTTTCGACTTTCTGCTGATTTGCAAAGTCGTGTTTGCAGTGCATCGGTAGGCCTGCCGCACCAGCCTGTCACATCGGATGCTCTTCGATTCATCACAGCCCACGCGCAAGGATCAAACGTTGCTAGCGACTTCCGTCAGAAATGAAATCGTTCAAACACGATTGCTTGCGATCATTTGTGCGGTCGCGTCCGGTGTGATGATGGCTGGTGCATGGCTGCCACCGGGAGTCGAATTGGAATTCACACCGGACAGCGGTGAGTACGAAGCGATTGCGACCAATCTACGTGCTGGTCTTGGATACACATCCGGGCGGGGAAATATTGCGGTGAACCGCAGTCCGCTTTACCCCGTCATGCTGGCCGCCCTCTTCAATGAACACACCGGTGCCTGGCATGAAAGAATCATCGGGCTGCATCGGTGTCTGGCCTTTTTCATTGGATCGCTGCTGGTCCTGTACGCCTACGCAGCCTTCGGCCCCCTTGGAACACTGTGCGGCGTCCTGGCCGCAATTCTCGTCAGTGTGGACGACGAACTTACGTATGCTGGCTCCCAGTTGCTGACGGAGCTTCCCGCAACCGCCTTTTTGACCGTGTCATTGCTGGCTGCTCACTGGTCAGCCCGCGGTACTGCACCGCGCGAATTGCTGATGGCTGTTGTCCACATCGGAATGTTTATGACGCGCTCGGCATTGGTGTTCTGCGGCATCGGGTACGGCGTGTATCTGATCTATTTGTGGTTGACTGGATACACCCGTGACGGCTTCTGGCGTGTTCTGTTTTTCGGACTGCCTTGCGTACTCGCTGTTTTCGGGTGGAGCGCCTACTTATGGATACACACCGGGCAAATCATTCTTTTGACGAGTACGGGAATGAGTAACATGGCCGCAGGATTGAACCCGGAACACGTTGCAGCGTCACAGGGTTGGACCATTCCACGAAGCGACGGTGAGTTGGAAGCGTTCTGGACCATGGCACCCGGGATTTCGACAGAAGAAGCCATTGCGGCAATCCCGCTGGCGGCGAAACACCCCTGGAGGACACTGAGGTTAACGGTTGCAAAATTCAAAATTGCGTTCAATCGAACGCCGATTGGAGTTTTCTTTCTTGGGATGTTCGGAATCGCGCTGCAGTTTTGTGCTCACCTCCGTGAAACAGACGAGTCGGCAGCCTCGAGTCGAGTGAGTCACTGGATTCGGCAGATGAGCGGCAGATGTGCTTATTTTATGGCGTTCTGCTGCTGTACTCTCGCGGTCTGTGGCTTCAGTCATCCGTTGACGAAAGCCGTGATCGTGGCGGCAACGCTTACGATTCTCCTCTGTCGCGTCTCTGTGCGTGGCACCCCTTATGCAGTGCGGGAGCTAGGTGACTCCGTTCCGCCAATCCTGTTTATGGTCTGCTTCGGCTTCATTTTGATGACATTGATTTCGTTTGGCCTGCCGAGATTCACGCGTCCATTCCTACCACCACTCTACCTTTCAGCAACGCTCTGCATTCCATTGGCAGTCAAGTTGCGGAATGCAACGAACGCCGCTGCTCGACTTACCGGTTAATCGCGAATTCATGGCTCTACCGGGAGCAATGCATGATGACCTGAGTCTCGACTAGGATCAAGAAAATGTTAAATGGCAAGCGAATCGTCGTTGTCCTACCGGCGTATCGTGCTGAATCGACGTTGGAGGCAACGGTACAGAGTCTTCCGAGTGATGTCGTCGATGAGATCATTCTGGTCGATGATGCCGGGGGAGATCGCACGATCGAGATCGGTCGGCAGCTTGGGCTGACAACATTTGTCCATTCAAAGAATCTCGGGTATGGGGCGAACCAAAAGACCTGTTACCGCGAGGCATTACTCAAGAATGCGGACATCGTTGTCATGGTTCATCCGGATTACCAGTACGACCCACGTCTCGTGACTTCGTTAGTTGGAATGATCGCCTCTGGCGTGTACGACGTTGCTATTGGCTCCAGAATGCTCGGCATCGGTACTCTTCACGGGGGAATGCCGCTCTACAAGTTTGTCGCGAATCGTTGCTTGACGATGTTTCAGAATTTGCTGATGTGGCACAACCTGTCTGAATACCATACCGGCTATCGTGCATTCTCACGCCAAGTTCTGGAGAGTTTACCACTGCTCGCAAACTCCGATGATTTTGTCTTTGATAACCAAATGCTGGCCCAGGTGATGGCATACAGATATCGGATCGGCGAGATCAGTTGTCCGACGAAGTATTTCGAGAAGGCGAGTTCGATCAATTTCTGGCGTTCGGTGGTGTATGGTCTGGGAGTTGTCACGACGAGCGTCAAGTACCGACTGTGGCGGTGGCGGCTGATGAGACCGGCGATTTTCTGTGACAGTCCCACTCGATCGCTTAAGCCGTATTATTACGAGGCTGTTCACAAGACCGGGGAAACCTCCTGTTCCGACGAGACGCTCAACGTCCAGAAGTGGACCGATGAGGTCACGGTGGTGTAGGGTAGATTCATTGACTTCAAACTCTAGTATTCCGAAAGTGTATTCAAACGTGATGCTTCCGACGGCGATTGTCGCCACGACAATTTTTGAGCCAGCGTTCTTGGACGGCTATCGACGGAGTGTCGAGAGTGCCGGGCGGCTGGACCAGACGACGCTGTATGTGATTCCGGACCGGAAGACACCAGCTTCGGTTTCCACAGCGGCGAGCGCGGCGAGGGATCGTGGATTTCGCGTCGTCTGTCCGTCGTTGGACGAGCAGGAGGTGTTTCTCAATCGGATCGGCGTTCCCTCGGACTTCATTCCGTACAACACGGACAACCGCCGGAACGTCGGTTTCCTGATGGCGCTCGAAGCCGGTTGTGAGGTGTTGATCTCGATCGATGACGACAATTTCTGCCTGCCGGGCGACGACTTTGTCGGCGGTCATCATGTGGTGGGGCGCACGTCGGTTGATCCGGTGGTGAAGTCCTCGGACGCCTGGTTCAACATCTGTTCGCTGCTGGAAGGCTGGGACGGGCCGGAGATCTTTCCGCGGGGCTTTCCTTATGCCGCGCAGCGAACGCCACGGCGGGTCGAGTTTGACTCAAAGGCGGCTCCGCTCGACGTGGCGATGAACGCCGGA
>JAYSPO010000341.1:0-2946 GCA_043722015.1 Candidatus Kuenenia sp.
TTTCGGCGACCCACAGTTTTCCATCCGGTCCCCAGTCAATGGCCACAGGATCGATCACGAGCGGCTCGCAAACAACCAACTGCAACTCATAGCCCTCACGCACATGAGCGACCTTCATGGATTCTTCGGGGGACAATGGCGGAGTATCGGGTTTCGGCACGACCTCTGAAACCTGCGGGACGATCATTGCATCCGCGACAGCAAAGTGACTCACAACTTCATCCGCCGTTAACACGCGATTATACAGCGCGACTTCATCCAGCCTGCCTTCCAGTCCGAACATGCGATCACTTCGGCCGCCGAGGAAGATTTCGTCGTCTGCTTCGGCGTACGTTGGTTCAAGTTCACCATCGATCTCCGGCTGAAGATCACCGTTAAGATACACGGTGACATGATTCCCATTTCGAACCAGCGCCACATGATGCCACGTCCGAGTTTCCAGCACGGTGCGTCCAGTGAGCGCCTCGTCTCGCTCGTTCCCGTTGAACAATAAGAGCCTGCCGTCCCAACCCTGATTCATGTAGTTCCCGCCGATGCCCAGATGATCGCCGGCGACCTGCGCATCACCATCCGGACCGCGCGAGAAAAAGTATCCGGTGACCGCCCGCTCACTGTTCGGGAAACCATTCCAGACCCAGCATTCGACGCTGTACACGTTGCCCAGCTTCGGAACGCTGGCAGCAACTCGCCCACCCGCAAAATGCGCCGCCCGATTGCCTCGTGGCTGCTGATTCAGGCCATCGCCCTTCGGTCCCGGCAGATAAAACGCAATCCCGTCTTCGTAAAGAGCCTGATGGTTGCCACGTGCGTCGGCGGCGACGTACTGTATGCCCGCCGCTCCGTCGGCGGGACTTCGCCCTGCAGCGGCTTCCCGTCGGCGGAGCGACGGGTCTACGGTACCTGCAATCTCGCCCAGTCGCCAAAACGCCTTTGGCTTCGATTCCATAACCGCCTTTGCGTAGGCATGCTGTTCATCAACGGTTTCTCGTCGCGGCTTTCCAGCGACCTCTTCCAGCAGGCGCGTCAGAGTTGCCACGATCTGTGGCTCAGCTGACACTTCCAGCCCCGCCGTGCGAGCTGGCCATGTGGTATATCCGCCGAGCTGATGCTGCTCCGGTGGCGGAATATAGCCCTCCGCACCGTTGGCGAGTTCGATGTTCATCGTGACCGCAAGTGGACTGCCGTTCTTCAGCTTGATGCCCGTGATGCCGAAGACTTCATCGGGAATCGCCGTGATGCCAAAGTCCCCGATGCGAATCGCCTGTAGTTTGAGTTCCGCAGTGGGATCTTCATGCAACCGCAATTGTTCGAAGGCATACACTTCCGACCAGCCTCGAGGCAGCCGATCGCCGACCTGAGCAACCAGGTCGTGCGCCCATTTCAGACGAGCCTCATCAGGAGTCCGCCGATTCAGTTTCAGCGTTTCTTCCGCCATCGCCAGTGTGATGTCAGACCGATATTGAATCGACTCACAAGCCTGCACCGCACCTTCCGCGAGCGCCTTGACGTAAGCGTCGAGATCATTCGGCTTCGCAGGCTGGCTGTAGTCCATCCACATGCTGTCGCCGCTGGTGCCCTGCGACAGAATTCCGACAAACCCCGGCTGCTGATTCGACACACCGATGAGTTCGGCAAACTTCAATCCAAACCGGCCGCAGACGTCTCCGGACACGAGCGGTGATCCATAGTAGTGCATCGCATAGTTGGCCAGCACGGCAAGCGGCTTGTCATCTGTCGTATGCACCGACAGTACTGTCAGATCGGTATCCGCAGGCCCGGATGGACCGATGTGATTGGGACTCTGGTAACCGGGATGCATGTGGGCTCGCACGTTAAACTGTCCGAACGGATCGGCCATCGTCATGCGATCCGATCGAAAGATCCAGCGGCGACAATTGTTGTGCTGATCGTCGGTCACCACTGCCCAGCCCACTTTCGCCGAAGTCAGTTTTTCGCTCGCCTGCACAATGCTGCGCACAATCTGCCCCGGCAGAAATTGAGCGTATTCGGGATCCACGCGACTTCCCAGACACGGCATTGCAGACGGAGCCGAATGCGTATGTGTCGCCGAAATCAACATGCGATTCGTCGGAATCCCCGTGAGCTGGCTCGCTTGTCCCTTCGCATCATCCAGCATGGCTCGCGTCAGCATCAGGCTATCGACCACGACGATCGCGATCCGTTCTTTCCCGTCATCCAACACCAAAGCTCGGGCCATCAGCACATCATGGGCCATCGTCGCCGTGCGTTCTTCGACCATGCCATTCACGATCACCGGAAACACCGTCGGCGTAATATCGACCATCGCCGCCCCGGCCCGAAAGCCCACTGCTGCTGCTTCCTCAGCCGATAACGTTCTCCCCGCCGATCCAAGCGAAAGAACTGTACAGACAAGTGTGATCCATCGGCGCATGGCGGGAGTCCTCAGCGTGGAGATATCGGGGCGAGGCCAACCATGATAGCCGTGAGTCCGTCACGGGACAAACTGGAACACTTTCCGTGCAATAATGAGAGCGGCATTTAGCACCGTCGCCAGCCGATTTGTAATTCCGTAGGGTGGGACCAGCGGAGCGCAGGCCCACCAGACCGAGTGAATGAGGAAGCAAAATCGTTCTATCGCCAATGGGATTTTGCTGAACTGCCCGGACATCCTTTCCGCTTATTCCTCTCCGCCAAAACTCTTGCGGCAATGGCGAAAGGCTCCTGACCACTACTTCAGCTCGCGAAGATAGATATTCCGGAACCACAACGTGTTCCCGTGATTCTGCAACTCAATCTGGCCCCGAGGGTAAATGGGCTTCTTGCGGTCCCAGATGTTTTCCATCACTACGTTGTCAGTCACCAGCACATCGTTGAGTTTGATTGTGACTTTGTCGCCTACCATGCGGATGAAAAAGGTATTCCATTCCCCCGCAGGCTTATCGGCGTGCTGGAGTGGAAATCTGG
>JAYSPO010000342.1:0-1014 GCA_043722015.1 Candidatus Kuenenia sp.
AGGTGCGGGAAAAGACCAAGGAGTTGACCGGTCAAGTCAAGGAATGAATCCGGTCGCGAGTATCACGACCGGTTGCTCGAAACAGATCATTGACAGGGGAATGCAAATGCTTTGGACAATTTTCGTGGTGTTGTTGATTCTGTGGGTGTTGGGAATGGTCACTTCGACCATGCTTGGCGGATTCATCCATCTGCTGCTGGTTATCGCCGTCGCTGTGGTGTTGATCAGAGTCATCCAGGGCCGGCCACCCGTCTAGCCGTGACCGACTCTCACAACTCAAACAATCAGGGAGTTCGCATCCATGCGCAACAACGTACTGGCAATTGTCGGTGTGATTCTGATCGCGGCGGGAGCGATGGCCCTGTTTTATCGGGGCATCCCGTACACGAGCCGCGACGTTGTCATCGATGTGGGGCCGCTCAAAGCCACTGCCGAGACCAGCAAGACATGGCCGGTGCCACCAATCCTGGGTGGATTGGCGATTGCCGGTGGGGTGATGTTGATCATCGTCGGGGCCAGGAGGGCCTAGCACGACGGCAAACGCTCGATGACACCGTCGCATTCTTCAACCTGATCCTGGAACTCAAGCTGACCGCTGACAGCGGACGAGAAAGGAGACCTCGTCGCATTCCTGCGAGTACTTTGAAAGCCGACTCTCACAACTCAAACCATGCAGACAAGTCAGGTGCTCCTGACGATGAAAGGCAAAACCATGTCGATCAATGCGGGCGTGTGGATTGACCATCACAAAGCGGTCGTGGTCCTGATTACGAACAATGGGGAAGAAACAAAACTGTTCGAGTCCAACACGGACAAGGCGTTTGCATCGGCGGGCGGTCCCGGCACGAAGCACCCTGACCGTCCCAAGGGCTTTGCGGACGAGGATACGCAAGAACACAAGTTCATGACCCAACTCAACACGTACTATGACGAGGTTCTCACGTGTCTGCGTGATGCAGACTCGATTCTGATCTTCGGTCCTGGTGAAGCCAAGGGCGAGTTTCAAAAGCGACT
>JAYSPO010000343.1:0-1319 GCA_043722015.1 Candidatus Kuenenia sp.
GCATACCTGAACATGCACCTCCGCCGCTTTCTTCAACTGCGTGATATTGATGTAGTGGCACTGATTAGGGAAAATTGTTTCGCAAATCGCCGGGCTCTGATAGACTAAATACATGATTCAGCCTTCTGCACATTCCGTCGTTGATGAATTACTTGATCCTGTGGGGCAATGCCTTACGGTCGAGGTCGCTGGACGCCTTGCCGGACTGCGTGCGCCGCCGCAGGTGCAGGAGAAGCTTGATGCGTTGGCAGAGAAGTCGTCGGAAGGGACTCTCACGGCAGACGAACGCATGCAGTATGAAGCCAGTTTACGAGCGATCAACTTTATCAGTCTGCTGCAACTTAAGGCGCGGGCTTTGATTTCCAGGACGGTCGACTAAACTCCAATGGCTGTCGATCTTGCAACCAGGCGACTTGTCCGAGATCGTGCCGGGAATTGGTGCGAGTACTGTCGATTCCATCAGGACGATCAGCCATTCCTGACGTTTCATATTGAGCATGTCACTGCAAAGCAGCATGGCGGTTCAGATCACGAATCCAATTTGTGCCTCGCGTGCCACTGGTGCAATTTGCACAAAGGCTCAAACCTTACGACACTCGTGGACGGCCAATTGGTTGTACTGTTTCATCCTTGCACGCAGGAATGGACCGGACACTTTGAGATTCGTGGAGACCGTGTCGTCGGGCTCACGGCAATTGGCGTCGGCACAATTGAATTGCTGAATATGAATGACGAGGACCGATGCGAACGCCGCCGCGAATCGCAGCGGCGATTGTTGTGAATTCTTGTTCTGCCGGAATCTTGATCACATCAAACCAGGAACGTGTTCTGGCGCTACGTTATTTCAATGTCAACGAACCACAGGCGCACATCTGAAAATACACCTCCGCCGCTTTCTCCAACTGCGTGATATCGATGTACTCATCCTTGGTGTGCGCCTGCTGAATTGAGCCTGGTCCAAACACGACTGAGGGCACTCCGGCTGCGCACGTTTGGGAGGCGTGAGTGCCGTAAGGAACTCCGACTACCGCATGTGGTCCATCGATTGCAGCGACGCACGCCAGGACTGCATTTGCCAAGGCGGCGTTATTGGCGTCCGTCAATGCCCCGCACTCAATCCACGGCGGGTCGAATTCAAAGTCGAAGCTCAGACGTGACGACAGAAACTCGCGGATGTCGGCGACAACTCGCCCGCCGTCTTCGCTGGGGGTCACGCGTCGATCGACTTCGATCACGCAGTCATCCGGCACAATGTTGACGCTGGTTCCGCCATTGATCTTTCCGACGCTCAACGTCGCACTGCCACACAGCGGATGGGC
>JAYSPO010000344.1:0-6047 GCA_043722015.1 Candidatus Kuenenia sp.
ACATCTCGTATTTCACGGGAATCAAGCTGCCTGGTCGGCATGAGTGCCGACTTATCTGCCAGGAATTGTTCCTGTGGGCGAAAATCGTGTTCGCCCGAAGGACTACCGAGAGGGATTTCCCGGCGCCGCGCCGCGCCGCGCTTCTGATTGCTGGCCAGATTGTGCGCGATCCGGAAGAGCCATGTCGAAAAACGGGCGGTCGGTTCGTAACGTTCGCGAGATTTATACACTCGCAGAAAAGCTTCCTGCGCCAGATCTTCACATGCGGATCGGTCGTGAACCAGGTGAAAAAAGAAACCTACCAGGCGATCCTGATAACGCAGCACCAACTGTTCAAAAGCGGCGCTGTCTCCCGCTGAGACCTTCAGCATGAGCTGAACATCCGGGTCTGACAGGTACTGATTCTGGAAAGACTGCGAGACCAAACCGGTCACTCCGCCGCGCGTCGGGAATTCAGGAATGTACGACGATGCGCATTCTGTGCTGTATGTGAGGACTCAGAAATCAAGCAGGCGATTTCGCTGCATTGTTGAACAATCTCCAGGCGGACGCAAGCAGCGCGAAAAGA
Organism: Candidatus Kuenenia sp.; assembly: GCA_043722015.1. Taxonomy (GTDB): domain Bacteria; phylum Planctomycetota; class Planctomycetia; order Planctomycetales; family Planctomycetaceae; genus SXXK01. Next base: position 569 of record JAYSPO010000344.1, read on the forward strand.
TCCCGCCTCCTCCAAATCAACTTTCAGACATAAAAAAACCTCGGTTCATGTGAACCGAGGTATGACCCCAAGGGGATTTGAACCCCTGTTACCGGGATGAAAACCCGATGTCCTAGACCTAACTAGACGATGGGGCCGAACAGGTTTCCGGAAGCAACGAAGGATAAGCTAAATGACGACAGGATTCAATTCAGATGACGAAGGAGCTCGAGGATTCTTCGGAAGGATTCTCCGAAAACTTCAGCTTTTCGCTGAGAATCGCCTCGAGGACCTCCTGACGATGTACGGAGACATCCCGCGGAGCCTCAATTCCAATCCGCACCTTATCGCCACGCACGTCGATCACCGTGACAACAATGTTGTCATTGATGATGACGCTTTCATTTCTCTTCCTTGATAATACCAACATGATCAATCTCCTTTCCCGCACCGTCGAAACGACTTAAAGAACCTCCTTAAATCAGGTGAGTTGAGAGGCGCGGAGCTTTCGTTCCACACATGTTAGACCAGATTCTTGCACGGTCAAGAAGTGAACCGGCAATTGCTGCCAAATCGAACCACTCATGTCAAGTCAATCCAACCGCTCCGCCAGAAAAAACAGGAAAGGGTGATTTTTGCAGGATCACCCTTTCCGGAAATCAGTTTCGCAGTCGTTCGACACCGTCTTAGATCAGGTCTTTCAGCTTCTTCAGTGCGCGAACCTTAACAACCTTCTTGGCTGCTCGGGCGGCGATCTTGATTTCTTCGCCCGTTGCTGGATTGCGACCCATGCGTTCTTTTGTCGCCGGGCGTTCATGCACATAGATCTTCAACAGGCCTGGCAGATTGAAGACACCTGGCCCCTTGCTGATGTTCGCAGCAATCAACGCCTCAAGAGCCTCAATCACGCCGCCGACTTCCTTGCGGCTGTGGCCTGTGGCTTCCGCCAATGCATTCAGAATGTCTGTTTTGGACAACGGCTTTTCGGCTTTCTTTGCCATCTGATCAAATCCCCTTCGCCTGAAAAAATTGTGTGGAATGGACTCTAGAGCAGTCGGGGAGCCCCCGAAGTTCGAAATCCCCGTGTTTTTGCAGGCCGAAGTAGAGTTCTGATTACCTGGGGTGTCAACACGACCAAAGTCGAATTCCCCTTATTTCCTTTAGTTTTCAGTGTTTTGGGGCCTCCATTGCCGGTTTCGGCAGCAAATTGACATCCTGTGCCGTTGTCGCGTCTCCCAAAATGGGCTTTTCGAGAGTGCAGAAACTGACCGAGTCAGGAATTGCCAGCCCTCCTGGTCGTTGCGCAATTGATCGTCGTGGTATCATCCCGGTTGCTCCAGCTCGCCGGCATTCAAACCCTATGAAGCGCGACGTTTTCTAACAGCCCACACAGACTCTATTTTCGAGTCACCCCGCGCTGTGTCCTACTTTTTCCTGAATCACAGTATCTCCGATGTCACTACGAGTTATCTCCGGTCAATACCGTCGCCGAATTCTGAAAACGCCTGCCGATGATTCGACGCGGCCTTACACGGACCGTGTGCGCCAGATCGTGTTTGATCGCCTGAGTGACTTCATTCCTGACGCACGCGTGGCCGACGTGTTTTCCGGCGTCGGAACGATGGGGATTGAATCGCTTAGCCGCGGAGCTCACTCATGCGTGTTCTTTGAAGCCGATGCCGACATCCACCAACTGCTGGTGACCAACGTCAAAACCATTGCCCCGGAAGCACGCACGATCTGCTGGCGCACTGACGTACGCCGCACGTCGTTTCGGCCTCACGGCGGCGAAGACTTCATGCCCTACAACGTGATCTTCTTTGATCCGCCGTATCGACACGCCAACGAGATCGATCCGGGACAACCGCTGGCTGCCAGCCTGAAACGCCTGGCTCGGGATAACATTTCGACCCCGGACGCCATCCTCATCCTGCGAACGCCGGAACACACCGCAGCTCCGGAATTGCCGTGGTGGCATGTCCACGACTGCTGGGAACTCTCTTCCATGATGGTCTGGATTATGGTGAAGCAGCCGATGACATACGAAGTCTTTGACGAAGATGCAGACGTCACTGACCCTGCAGCGATCTCCGACAACGACGTTCAGGATCTCCAGGTTGAAGCGGCGGATGATGATGAGTCAGGCGAAACCTGAATTCCCCTGGCACGCCGTCCGCTGGCGAGTTTGCCCAGGCGCACAGCTCCCTCAAACTAAACGCGCTTCAGTTTTGTCACACGTCCGGTGGCGACCCATTCCGCCACGTAGATGTCGCCGTTTGGAGCGAAGCAGGCATCGTGGGGATGAACAAACTGGCCATCCACCCATTTGTCCGGCTGGCCTCGCAAATCCTTGATTTCGGTCAGACGTCCGACCGCTTGTCCCAGTCGCGCGACGACCTGATTCTTTTCGTCCAGAAGGGTAACACAGGATTTAAGCTCCGGAACCAGCATCAGGTTTTTCCACGTGTCAACGTTTGCCGGCAGTCCAAACCCCTTGAGCGTTTCTTTATATACGCCGTCCATCGTGAAAATCTGCAGCGTGTCGTGAGCCCGATCCGTGACAACGATCGATGGCTCGCGGCCGTCGCGTTTGTCAACCCACAAGCCATGCGCAGTGTTGAACTTTCCTTCACCATCCCCTGCTCCGCCAAAGCTGCTCACCCATTTTGCGTCCTTGTCGAACCGGTGAATCCGGAACGTGCCGTAACCGTCCGCCAGCAGAAAGCCACCGTCGTCAAGAAATGCAAAATTGGTCGGAAGAAATCCCTGGCGAGTCCATGTCGCTTCGGTCGAAGTATCTTCACCTGACGCATACGCGCCCGATTCCATCGGCGCCTTTTGATACCACACAGTTTCTCCGGTCAGTGTCATTTTGGAAAACGCCTTCACCTGCTGGTAGGCGGCGACATACAGAAACTCGTCGCTGCCTTCCTGCCGCACTTCAATTCCATGACCGCCTCCCTGAAACTGACATCCAAAGGCACGCACAAACTCGCCTGTCGGATCGAACACAAAGATCGAGGGATGATCTTTCAGATCACGACGCCCTTCGTGAATGACGTACAGATTTCCAGCCTTGTCGAGCGCCACGTTGTGCGTCGTCTGCCACGTATACCTGTCGGGCAACTGGGCAAATGCATGATTCACACGAAACTGGTACGCGCCCTCACCAATAATCGTCTCTCGGGTTGTGCGGGAGGCGGTGGCGACAGCCGGTGCCGCCATGATGGCCGCTGCTCCAGCGGCAGACGCTGCGAGAAACCTACGTCGGGACGATGGAGAGGCAGGGATCTGATGCTTAGTCATGAGCGGAATCCTGATGAGAAACTTCTTGCGGCGGGGCTGGAATCGAATTCAAAAATCCGACAGTAGGTTGATACGTTTACCATCGTCACGACCGGGAATCCAGCGATGCAGGGATTTTTTGGCTGGCCGGTTATCTCAGTGCGATCTTCAAGCCGTCATACGCGGGTTCAATGCCGTCCGGAAGTTCATTTCGTAGAGCGTCGTATTCCAGATCGTGCGACATATGCGTCAAATAGGCCTGCCGCGGCTGAAGCTGATGGACGAGTCGCACAGCCGCATCGACATGCAGATGCGTGGGGTGCGGTTCCTTTCGCAGCGCGTCGATGACCAGAGTGTCCAGGCCGTGCAGGAGTTCTTTCGAATCGGCCGGGATCGTGGACATGTCCGTCAGAAAAGCGACGTTTCCGATGCGAAATCCCAGCACCGGCAAGTCGCCGTGTTTCAGGCGAATCGGCAAAATGTCCATGCCGAGCACTGTGAATACTTTGCCGGGAACGATGCGTTCGAATCGCAGTTTCGGTGCGGCGAACTGATGCGAATGAGTGGCCGGGTCCGTAAAAGCATAGGAAAACATCTGCCGAATCTGTGCCTCGACCAGCTCTTCGCAGTACAGCGGTACGGCGGCATTCATCTGGTATCCAAAGATCCTCAAATCATCCAGTCCCAGGATATGGTCCGCGTGCGCATGCGTGAACACGGCCGCCTGAATGAGTCGTGCGTCTTCACGAATCAGTTGCAGACGCAATTCAGGGCCGGCATCTATAATGAACTCTCCCAGCGGTCCACGAATCAGCACGCCCGTGCGCGTCCTGTGGTTCCTGGGATTCTCTGAGCGACACACCGCGCATTGACAACCAGCGACAGGAACTCCCACACTGGTGCCGGTGCCCATGATGATCATTTCAGCGATCGGCGGTTCTGAGTTGATCATCTACTGAATAAATTCCGAAATGTCGGCCGTCATTTCGAAGGCCTGTCCGGCCGCATTCAGGTCATGCAGCAGACTATCCACGCTGCACGTGGCAGGCACTGCCAGTCGCAGCACCATCTCGAAGCCCGTGCCTTCGGCGATTCGCAGCGCGTGCATGCCTGTGATGTCGATGCTGTGGAGTGACATCACCTGACTGAGTTTCCGCAGCGCGCCTGGCTGATTCCGGCCACCCATTCTCAAACGATACGGCTTCGTTTCTGCCGTTGCCGCATTGTACGCGGGCAGATGAATCGACGGATCACGAAGGCTGATTTCGATGTCGAACGGACGACCTGCATCCTGCAAATGATCGCGGATGACCTTTTCATCCATCGTGTCCGGAAATTCAGCCGAAAAGATCATCGTGAAATATCCACGCACGACGGTCTGACTGGCTTCGCGCAGGTCCGCCCCCAGTTCGGCCATCGCCCTCGTCACCGCAGACAAAATGCCTGTGCGATTCCCGGCGGTCATGGTGATGATATACTCTTTTGACATGGAACTTCTCTTTTCAGCGCCGCGGGGAAGAACAAAGTTCGACGACATGATGATCGGGGTCTGCCAGAAAGACCTGCACTGCTCCATCGGGTCTGAGCTTCGCGTCATCAATCAACGGAATTCCCTTTGCCTTGAGCGCCGCCGCCGCCGTATATGCATCATCAACTTCAAATGCGAAGTGATGATTGCGACTCGACTTAACCAGGACTTCCACCGGATATCCTGCCGGGCCGCTGCGATCATGTTCGGCGATCAGATGAATCAGCGTCGCTCCGGCCTGAAACCACGCTCCGCCAAAACTGAATGCCGGACGCGGAACCTCAGTCATCCCCAGCAATCCCACATAGAATTGCCGACTGGCCTCCACATCGCGGACTACCAGCGTTACATGATCGATGTGACGGACGCAGATCTGAAATTCTGAATCGGTAGACATTTCCAGGACAATCCCAGGGAAAAAGCGTTGAATCCGTTTGCTCAGGTTCGACTGTTCCAGATTCACTCCCAGGAGCATGGAATCGCGTTGAAAAAGGTGTCTGAGAGTTCCAGACACCTTTTTCAAACAATCCGGGACAGACGAACAAGAAAAGGATTGTAACAGGTCCTTCGCCAGGATTCTCCCGCCAATCGCCTCCGTTTCTGAGCGATATTGGCCCAACCAATTGAAAATCCTGCGGCGCTGGCAAACAATACCGGGCAATATCTGCACCTCCATTGTTTACCTTT
>JAYSPO010000345.1:0-2942 GCA_043722015.1 Candidatus Kuenenia sp.
GACGCCTTCGTCACGCCATCCAGTTTGATATTGGCTTTGATAAATTCCACTGCGCGGTAAGCACCAGTGGTGACGGCCTGAATCGAGGCACCGGTAAACCAGTAAACAATCGCACCGCCCGTCGCGAGTCCCAGCATGAAAGGAGCGTGCAGCAGAGACAGCTTTTCAAGATCGGCGGTCAGCTGTTCGGTCAGGTTCATGATGATCGAAAAGATCATTGTGGTGGCACCCACGACCGCGGTTCCGATGAGAACGGGTTTGGCAGTAGCTTTGAACGTGTTGCCCGCTCCGTCGTTTTCCTCCAACAGATGTTTGGCACGCTCAAAGACCGGCGTGAATCCAAATTCCCGCTCAATCTCCTGCGCGATATTGGGCTCGTGTTCAATCAGAGACAATTCAAAAACTGACTGAGCATTATCAGTGACCGGCCCGTACGAATCGACAGCAATCGTCACCGGTCCCATGCCCAGAAACCCAAACGCCACCAGCCCGAATGCAAATACGCTCGGTGCCTGCATAAAGGTTTCCAGACCGTGGAGCGAAAACGCATAAGCCACGGTCATCAAACCAACAATGCTCAAGCCCAGCCAGTAGCAGGAAAAATTACCCGCCACCAGTCCGGACAGGATATTCAGCGACGGTCCGCCTGCTTCCGATGACCTGACAACTTCTTTCACATGGGCAGATTTCGTGGACGTAAAGATTTTGACAAATTCAGGAATCACCGCGCCAGCCAGCGTACCGCAGGAAATAATGGATGACAGAATCCACCACAGGGAAGCATCACCGGCCAGTGGTCCTGTGGCGGCGGTCGGTCCGATAGTGACCCAGGAAATGGCGTATGTCATCACGATGGACACGATGGACGTGATCCAGACCAGACGTGTCAGAGGCGTTTCAAATTCCATCTTGTCCGCATTCAGGCTCTGAGATCGCGTCAGCGCCTCATTGGCGAAATACGACACCGCCGAAGCCACCACCATCATCACGCGCATCACGAAAATCCATACGAGCAACTGCACCTGCAGTCCTTCGTGAAAATCAACCGCATCGCCTGCGATCAGTTTGACGCTTTGAGGATTGATGGCCAGCAGAATGAATGTGATCAGCGCCACGCCGGTGACGCCGTAAGTTTCAAAGCCATCCGCGCTGGGGCCGACAGAGTCTCCGGCGTTGTCGCCCGTGCAGTCGGCGATCACACCAGGATTTCGAGCATCATCTTCTTTGATCCCGTAGACGATCTTCATCAGATCCGATCCGATGTCGGCAATCTTCGTGAAGATTCCCCCGGCAATTCGTAACGCAGCAGCTCCCAGACTTTCACCGATCGCGAATCCGATGAAACATGGTCCGGCGTAATTGCCGGGGATGAACAACAGAATGCAGAGCATGATGAGCAGTTCAACGCTGATCAACATCATTCCGATACTCATCCCGGCCTGCAGTGGAATTGCATAACAGGGGTACGGCTTACCGGCGAGGCTGGCGAAGGCCGTGCGGGAATTCGCAAACGTGTTGACTCGAATGCCGAACCACGCCACCAGGTAACTGCCAGCGATTCCGACCAGAGAAAAGAGCAGAATGATGCCCACGAGGCTGAGTGGAAATCCGTGCGTTTCTACCAGCGTGATCGGATCGCGGTACAGAGCCAGTTTGCCGAAGTAGACGGCGACAACGGTGGCGATAAAAATCCACAGCAGCAAAATGAATTTGCCCTGCGTCTTCAGGTACGTTTTGCAGGTTTCGTAGATGAGGTCCGAAACTTCGAGCATCGACCTGTGAACGGGGAGGTTTCTCAGATGCGCAAAGATCCACATGCCGAACGACAGTCCCATCACACTGATCGCAATGCCCCCGAACAGCAACATCTCCCCGCTGAGTCCCAGCGCGATCGGTCGATCCAGCGACGGAATCATAAGGTCGGCTTCGCCAGCCATGCCAGATTGCGGCAGCACAGCACCGAAGAACAGCGAAGACAGGAAGACCAATCCGGATGACAACCGTGTCAGGGTGTTCGACTTCATAGGAAACCTGGAGGAGGGAAGCACAGAGTATGGGTGAGTTTCGGGAAGTTCGGCAGAGTTTGAGGAAAGTCAATAACTTTGCAAGGCTCCCGCACAACCGACACGTTTCTTTTTTCTCAGATCGGACGTCATCTCCAGCAATTCCAGTTGTGGCAGACTGGGTGCTTTGCCGCCTGCGTGGCTTGACTCTCCGAGTCGAGTGCGTTCGCCACCTACCGGAATAAGGGCTTTTGGCCTGCCTTGCTACAAATAAAGACGGCCAGAGCCTCGACATCAGCAGCAACCCGAATGCCTCGAATCACCGGATCAAGGCCGCCAGCGTTTTGCCCTTAGCCACCAGAGGAGAAAGACGACGATCGCGATCGCATCGACGGCCAGCAACATCGCCTCGAATCCGCTGACCGGTCCGATCCCTGGAAGAATCCATGGCTCAGGATTGTCTGTGAGATGAGCCGGGCGCGGGAAGCGACGGGATTCATTCCAGAATGACCACCAAGTCCATCCTGCGCCGCCAATACTCGCACACAGCAGCAGGACTCGGACCCAGGAAACAGGCTTTGCAACACCGTAGCGAACGGCACTGCTTGCAGGAACCGCTGCCGTGCCGGGTTCTGCGGCATGGGCCGTGTCGTGTAAAGGATCAGTTGCACCGGTCCGGGCACGAACGGCCTGCACCTCCGGAATCGGAACAACGCCGGTCCGGGTATCAGCAGCAGCGTCACCATGAAATTCAGGTTTCTGACGTTGGGCGTTTCGCAGCTTTTCCGCAGCTCGGCACAGACCGATCACTGTCTCTACGGGCTGCCAGTCCGTGCCTTCGTCAGGCTTGACCAGATCTGAGTCTTCAATCGCTCCATCCGCCAGCAGCTGCGCCAACTGTTCGAACGTCAGCGGCTGCGAGGAATCATCAGAGTGCTG
>JAYSPO010000346.1:0-4714 GCA_043722015.1 Candidatus Kuenenia sp.
TCGTCAAAACGACTACACGAAACGCCGCAGAAACACCCGCCAAATCGGAATTCAGCACGTTTTACAGTTTCAATCTGTCGCACGATACCGCAGATGTGATCGTCAAGGCGAGCCCGTCCGAGACGTCCTGCGGTCTTTCCAGCTGAAAAAATCATCGAAGGAATGCCAATCGTTGCCGCCTGTCAGCTAGACGTCAGCAACGCAGATCTCCCATATTAACCAGAGTTACCCTGGCCCGTTGTTCTGAAGAGTCCAGCGCGACGAATCAGACGCAGAAGACACATCCCGAATTACAAGAACTCCGGCATCAATCGGCATAAAGTTCTTCAAATCGCCGCTTAAGTTCCGCCGGACTGATGTCTTCGAGATGCGTCGCAATGGACCAGACATGGCCCCACGGATCGGTGATACTGCCGCTGCGGTCGCCGTAGAATTGGTCACAGAGTGGTCGTAGTTCGGTGGCTCCGGCCTCAAGCGCATCGCTGAAGACTTCGTCGGCATGTTCAACATAAATCAGCAGACTCACGGTCGTACCGCCACGTGATTGGGGCCCCAGGAAGTCCATTTCCGGGTGTTCATCAGCGATCATAATCGTCGATGAACCAATCCGGATTTCAGCATGCCCAATGCGTCCGTCCGGTGCCGTCAGCCGTGTGATTTCCTCAGCCCCGAAAACTCGGGCATAAAATGCCATCGCATCGCTGGCCCCCTTGATGAGCAGATATGGGGTGACAGTATGGTATCCCGGCGGAACGGAATTTACTTTTTGAATCATGGTGAGGTTTCTCGGAGGTTGTGGAATCGGGTGCAGATGCACCATAATCTACCCGGATTGTTCAAAAGTGGAATTCAACCGAATCCGAATCATGAAAACGCCACGGGCGTGCGGAAGACTTTGACTCAATTGGATCGCATACACTGTGTCTCGTAATTCAGGAAAGAAAAACAAATCTGCACATCGGCCCCGTTACTTGCCACCTGGAAAAACAACAGCCATTGCTGCACGGAATTCTGACGATTCTGTTCCCATGCGGGAAACAATCCGGTTGCTGATGAGTAACCGTCCGGGGTTTGTCGGATTTGTTCTCAGTGTGCTGCAGCTGCTTGGACACGCCTCATGGATTTTACTGATCTGGTATCTGCAGACAACTGGTCAGGCAGAATCTTTGAAGTCTGATTCGATTCAATCGTGGCTTATTGTCGGCATTCTTGGTGTGAGTCTGCTACTGACAGCGGCAGCGCTGTTCACTTGCCTCTACTACGGTCTGCGACAACAGCCGCGTTCGCTGGCAGTGATTGGCTTCTTTCTGTCGTTCTTTGTAGGAGTCCTCGCGACGGCACTCGTCTTTATGACGGCCATCCGCGCGATGAGTCCGATCTAGCCGTAGCGTGAAACCAGTTGAAAGTCTCATGTGTCCACTGAACGTGTTCCCGAAAACAACCTCGCCACGGCGGAAGCGCCGGGGGCTGCAAACATTGTGGGCTGGGCCGGGATCGGGTTCGCGCTGATCGCCACTGGACTGTATGGAGTCTTGTTCTACAAGTTGCATCAACTGCCGGGGTCGCAGCACGAGCTGGAAGAAATGCAGACCAACGCACCGGCCTTGACGCGACTCCTTGTGGTCGCCGCCAGTGCCGCGTTGCTGAATGTCGTCGCTCTGATTCTGTGCCTCAGCGGTTTTCTGGCTCCCAGACGCCCCCGCACGATGTCTGTCATCGGCACGACTTTTTCCGCGCTCATGCTGATCGCGGTCTTTTCGGTAGTCATCATGAGCCTGTTATTTTCCCCGCGACCGTAACATGCGCGAGGTGTCGTGTGTGTTACTTCACGCGGGAAACTCGCGGAATCGCTGATTGGATCAGGTCGAAGCCGACACCGATCCACTATAAGAACGCCTCTGAAAAAACCTCCAATGGCGTGGACTTATGGCGAGCGGGGGATGTGAATCCCCTGATTTGTTGCGAATGATGCGGAAATCAGGGCACTTACGTACCCCGCTCGCCATTCAGATTACTGATGTGCACGCCATTGGAGAAAACCTCCGTGGCCCCGTTCTGTCGATAGAACATGGACCTGAATCTAAATAGTGAAATTGATCATGCGATACGAACACGTCTGCATCGAAGCTGTCGCCCACACTTTGCCACCGCATGTGGTGACGTCGGACGATCTCGAAAGCCGACTCGCGACTGTCTACGAACGATTGTCATTGCCTGCCGGACGCCTGGAACTCATGACCGGCATCCGCGAACGACGCTTCTTTGATCCTGGCACATTGCCCGGCGCGATCAGCGTGAGCACTGCCCGCGCGGCCCTGGAAAAATCCGGCATCGACCGCCGTCACATCGGCGCGCTCATTCATGGATCTGTCTGCCGCGATCAGATGGAGCCAGCGACCGCGGCTGGTGTTCACGATGGAGTCCAACTTCCCGCCGAAGCGCTCGTCATGGATGTCAGCAATGCGTGTCTGGGATTGCTCAATGGAATGCTGATTATTGCTGATCAGATTGAACTTGGTCGGATTCGCGCTGGAATCGTGGTCGGTACGGAAAGCGGCCGGGATCTGGTGGAAGGCACGATCGACAGCCTTCTGACCGACAGGACACTGACACGGCAGAGTATCAAATCCGCGTTCGCATCGTTGACGATAGGCTCAGGATCGGCCGCGATTGTTTTGTGTGATCGAAAACTCAGCCGCACAGGACTCCGTTTACTCGGCGGATCGTTCCTCGCCGATTCGACCGGCCATCGATTGTGCGCTGGCGGAGTGGAAACGGGAAAGCACGGCGACGGTCGGCCCCGCATGGAAACCGACTCCGAAGCGTTGCTGCATGCTGGCATCAAGCTCGCCGAACAAACCTGGAGCCGCGCGAAATCCGTGCTGGGCTGGCGCAATGAAGACGTCACACGCGTCTTTACTCATCAGGTCGGAAGGCAGCACCGCACGCTGTTGATGGAACGTCTGCAGCTGAACCCGGCACTCGACTTCCCCACGGTAGAACTTCTGGGCAACACGGGAGCCGCAGCCTTGCCGATGGCCCTGTCAATGGGCCTTGAACAGGATCCACCAATTCCCGGTGACCGCCTGGCACTCCTTGGGATCGGCAGCGGCCTGAGCTCGGTCATGTTGGGCGTCACTTGCGGTTAATGCGCGAGGCGGATTCAATCTTCAAATCTTCACTGCTCCAAATGCGGCCCGCCACAAAATGTCCGGTTGAGCGAATGGTCAGGTTTCCGCGTGTCGTGGCTACGAGAGCCGGACTTCAAGCGCCTTTCCACAGGCCTCAGCATACTTACGGAGCGTGGCAAGAGAAGGTGAATGTTTACCTGTGGCCAGCGCTCGTTCGAGCCGAGCTATAGCTGGGGGTTGAGTTCCCATACGCTCGGCAACTTGTGCTTGAGTAAGCCCTGCATCGTGTCGCGCCTTCAGCAAAATATCGAGCAGGACACCTTCATCGCGTTCAATACGTTCAACCTCTTTTCGAACACCTGGCCGCTTGAGCAGTTTCGAGACAATTTCATCATGGGTTTGCATGCTTAATTTCCTTCATGCGCTTTCGCGCAATTTCGATCTCTCGCAACGGTGTTTTCAGAGTTTTCTTGACGAAAGAATGCAACATCATAATTCTGCGCCCGATTAGGGTGCAGAAAAATACTCGCGCGATCCCTTCGGCTCCTTTCAGACGCAATTCAAAAAGACCGTCGCCAAAGGAATCGGTGTGGGGCGGTCCGAGATTTGACCCTATCGCGATCATGCGCGATCATGCGACGAGTCAGTACCACGTACCTCGCTGCAAGCGTATCCGGTAAGGACAGGATCTCTTCTTGCACTTCTTCGCTGTAATATTGTATGTGATAATCCACAGTCGGGTCATAACAAGTTTGTTATTTGATTGCAAGAACGACGTATTCGTTCCTGACTCCTTTGGTTTCCCTCCTGGCAAATCGGCAATTGACTGTTGCTGTCTTAATATCCGGGGCATAAGTGAATTGGTTGTTGTTCACAGGTTGAGTATCTTGAGCGACAATCCTGATTGTCCCGGAGCCACAGCCCATGGCCGATGTCACTCAAATTCTGTCGCAGATTGAAGCCGGAGATCCGGCGGCAGCGGCAGAATTGTTGCCGCTGGTGTACGATGAATTACGCAAACTGGCTGCGGCCAGGATGGCTCAGGAGCAGCCGGGACAGACGCTGCAGGCCACGGCTCTCGTCCACGAAGCCTATTTGCGGCTCGTTGGAAGCGCCGAGCGCGAGCAGGCATGGGAGAATCGTGGCCATTTCTTCGCAGCGGCGGCTGAGGCGATGCGAAGGGTTTTGATCGAACAGGTTCGCAGTAAACACCGCCAGAAACGCGGGGGCGGCGCGCATCGAATCTCTTTGGAAGCAGCAGCCACGCTCACCGTGGGCGATGAAAGGCCAGGCGACGACCTGCTCGCCCTTGATGCCGCCCTTTCTCAGCTGGAAGCCGAGGCTCCGGAAAAAGCGCAAGTCGTCAAGCTGCGATATTTTGCCGGACTGACTCTCGAACAGACCGCCGCCAGCCTCGGGATTTCGCTCGCAACTGTCAAACGGCATTGGGTTTACGCTCGTGCATGGTTGTACGGTGCACTCCGCGAAGGCGGAGCACCGACCGATTCTTCAGTAAATGGATGAGCCGTTTTGGCGACAAATGTCGCATTGATATGCACCGGTCATCGAGATTCGCTGGGGCG
>JAYSPO010000347.1:0-3449 GCA_043722015.1 Candidatus Kuenenia sp.
TTCCCACCGTCGCCATCTGCGGTTTGCGTGTGTGTCGAGCCGCCAGAGCCTCCGCCATCCGCTCGGTCGATCTTAATCCACCCTTGCTGCTGCCGAATACAATGGCTGTACGTTCGGGCTCAAGGTCATGGCACCGCAGTCCGGCATGCGACATCGCTTCCGCAAAAGCCACGAGTGACATTGCCACCATCGGTTCCGATCGCCACGCCGTCGCGATGCCTGCCGGAACTGTTTCCAGCAGTTTCGAAAATTCCAGACGTCTGGCTACGACCGCATAGTCCACTGCCGCGCCATGCAGAACCAGACCTTCGATGGCCGACAAATGATCGAAGTGATCGATATCTTCTCGTGTCAGACTGCGCCCCGCTCTGTGGCCAGCAATCATGGCCTTCCAGTTCGCGTTGGCGGAGCAACCAAGAGGCGTCACGAGTCCCAGACCGGTGACCAGCACGTCTTCGTTGCGATTTTGGTTCGAAAATTCAAACACGTTGGGTGGGCCGCAGATCGCGAATTGGGGCAAATTTTCTGACTGTACCGTTTTCTGTGTGTCCGCCAATTGATGCGAGTTTACAGACCAGGAACCACGAATGAACTCAAATAGACCGAATGGAATGCTTAATATTCGTGTTCATTCGTGGTTCAAACTTCCAGCACATAGAATCCGGGAGAGTCGGCAAAGTTTCAGCGTCGAACAAGAATACAGTCATCGCGGCGGAAACAAATCTCCGTAAAGCGTAGAGTTCAAAAGTCATTGGAAATACGTTGCCGTAATCGCTCCCTTAATGGCAATCCTGTGTCCTTTCGTTCGAAAACCACCCCGCTGACGGGGTGTTCTTGAGTCGCTCGTGAAGCCAGAACCACGCTGTCCCGAAAGAAAAGGAGCCGGTGGAGCGACCATGGGCACGCTGGTCACTCATGAACATTTGGCAGCCAATCCGATTAACGCAGTCGTACTGACTCGTCCAGACTTGATTTTGGCAAATAATTTGAGCAAAGTGTGGCGATTTTTCTTCGCGGATTCATACTGAGTCCACTACTATCGATACCCCTCAAAGTTTCCTCATACATTGCGTTGTCATCGCTTCGCAACGTGTTAGGATTTGAGGCAGTCCACCGCTCAGGACAATTCCTGAGGAATGGAATCGATCTTGCATTGGGAATCATCTCAATGCAGATTTTCGCAGTTTTGCGGAGTCAGATCGATGCCAGGGACGCCCCTCATGCTTAAAACTGCAACACAGACTGCTGCAGAATTCCGCAACCGTAAACAAAACGACACACGGTTCATGCCGCAGATCAAGTCGAAAGATGGACTCAAGACCTTTCTCCTGACGTCGCGACTGTTGTCGCCGACGGATTGGGATGTTGTCGATGGGCAGTTTGAAGATCCAGACAGTGTCGAATCGATGCTGCAACTGCTCGAGCGTCGTCAATTGCTCACGCCGCTTCAGACTGGTCGCATCCTGAAAGGCGAAACAGAAGGACTTGTGCTGGGAAAGTACAAGTTGCTTTATCGCAATGCCTCAGGAAGCTTTGCACGCGTATTTCGAGCCGCTTCAGTGGATGAAAATCGTGTCGTGGCCCTCAAACTGCTTCGCGAACGCTGGGCCGACGACCCCAGAACCGTGGCGAGCTTCGAACGGGAAGCACGCATCTGCCAGAAATTTGTGCATCCCAATATTGTTCCGATCTATGACATCGGCAACGAAGGGCGATTTCATTTCTTCACGATGGAATTTGTCGAGGGTGGCAATCTGCGCGATTTTATGAAAATCCGACGGACACTGTCGCCGCCTGAAGCCACACGCTGCATTCTGCACGTCTGTCAGGGATTGGAATATGCGTTGAAAATGGGCGCGTCGCATCGCGATCTGAAACTGACAAATGTGTTAATGAGCAGCACCGGCGTCGCCAAGCTCGTGGACTTCGGGTTGGCGGGAGCCGAATCGGCGAGTCAGGCAGGAACCAGCGACGACGTGCAGCGGGCGCTGGAATACGCATCGCTCGAACGCGGTACCAATGCGCCTCGCAATGATCCTCGCAGCGATTTGTTTTTCGCCGGTGCGATCTATTATGAGCTGCTCACGGGCGAAGGACCCTGGTCGCGCACGAAGGACCGTGAAGAGAAGATGTTGTTGAGTCGATATACGAACACGCGTCCGATCGAAGCGATTCGTCCGGACCTACCCCAGTCGATCGCGCGGATCTGTGGTCGCCTGATGGAAGTCAGCCCTTCCTCGCGATATCAGACGGCGACCGAAGTGTTGCGGGATCTTCGGGCCGTCATGTCGGAACTTGGTCAGACGATCGAAGATGCACCCGGCGAAAAGCAACCCATGACGATCGAGTTCAAGCCGGATTTCAGAATGCTTGTTGTTGATACGATGAAGAAACGCTGCGTTAAAGTGAAGGAATATTTTATCAGCAAGGGTTTTGACGTGGCATTCGTGCATTCGCCGGAAAAGGCTTTGACACTGCTCAAGTCCAAACCGCCGGACGGCATCCTGTTTCTGGCCGACCATAACACAGCTGAGGTGCTGGAGGTTTTCCCGCAGGTTCAGGCATATGCCCGATCACAAAAAGTCCCCTGTCTGGCTGTTTTCGCGGCAGAAGACGAAGAATCCGTCAAAAAGAAAATCATGTCCACGCGTTTTGGCACCACGATGTTCCAGCCTGCCACGCTGCGGGATATTCGCATGCACTTCGAAGACATCGGCGCTGTGACGAGGTAGTCTTCCATCTGTAGGCCGGACCAAGCGGAGCGCCGTTCCGGCAGGGCGGCCAATTGCCCGAACTGCGCTTCGCTTGATCCGGCCTACCACTGGGAGGAGTTTGCTGCCCCGGCTCCCGTTCGTGAACGCGAAGCTCCCGCGGTGCTGGTCTGATCAATCCATCTGACGTTTCGTTCGAAACCACCAAAACAAAAACGCAAAGACTGCGATCGCATCCACTGCCAGCATCATCGCCTCGAATCCGCTGACTGTTCCGATCCCCGGAAAAATCCATGCCTGCGGATTGTCTGTGAGATGAGCCGGACGCGGGAAGCGACGGGATTCATTCCAGAATAACCAGCAGGCCCATGCTGCGACGCCAATGCTCGCAGACAGCAGCGTGACTCGGACCCAGGAAACAGGTTTCGAAACAGCGGAGCGAATGGTGCCGCTTGCAGAAACCGCTGCCGTGCCGGGTTCTGCGGCAAGGGCCGTGTGCGGAATCGGAACAACGCCGGTCCGGGTATCAGCAGCAGCGTCACCATGAAATTCAGGTTTCTGACGTGGGGCGTTTCGCAGCTTTTCGGCAGCTCGGCACAGACCAATCACTGTCTCTGCGGGCTGCCAGTCCGTGCCTTGGTCAGGCTTGACCAGATCTGAGTCTTCAATCGCTCCATCCGCCAGCAGCTGCGCCAACTGTTCGAACGTCAGCGGCTGCGAGGAATCATCAGAGTGCTG
>JAYSPO010000348.1:0-2482 GCA_043722015.1 Candidatus Kuenenia sp.
CTGACATGCCAACTGATGGTCCGACATCGTTGTGTTTCGCTCGCCACAGCCGATGACTCTTCTGGCCAATGCAGCAGCAAGTGATGCTTCCGATGGCAACGATCGATTATTGGCTGACTGATTCACAGGTGCGAAACTCTTCTTACGCTGCGAGTAGAGAACTAATGATCTGTCAGCAATGGATTGATGGGTTGTGTGCCACTGGCTGCCAGTGCTCCGCATCTGCAGGAAGCACTGGCATAGCCAGTGGCACACATCAATGCACGATTGACAGAGCACTAATGTTGTTCATCAAATTGATTCAAGAACTCTTCGAGAGCCGTTTTATTCAGTTCAATCACAGAAGCGTCCTGAAGCTGAAGAGCCTCTTCAAATCCATGAATCAGTCTTTCAAGATGCTTCTTCAGTTCGAGTGGCAGTTCACGGTACAGTCGATCGGCCTTCTTGAGCAAATGACGATTGGCCTGATTCTCCCGCGGGTCAGTCTTCAGGCTCTGCAAATTCTGCAGTGCTTCCCTGAGTTGTCGGTCCGACATGTTTTTCGCATGGCGAGTGACAACGTGAGTGGCTTTCGTGCCTGACGCTGAAGCAACGGCTTCGACCTCAAGAATTCCGTTCAGGTCGTAGGTGAATCGAATATCCACCTGCTGTCCCGCCGGACCACGTGGAATCCCTTTCAATGCGAATTCGCCAAGAAACAGATTGTCTTCTGTTCGCCGCCCTTCTCCCTGATACAGTCGAACGGTGACGCTCGTCTGGTTCGCGTCGATTGTCGAAAACTGCTCCACGCGGCTCACGGGAATCGTCGTGTTGCGACTGATCACCGGGAAGAAGTAACCACCTTTGACACTCCCAGCAATGTCTCTTGCGATTTCAACGCCCAGTGTAAACGGAGCCACATCCGTCACGACCATGTCGGTCACAGCTTTGTTCAAATGCACCAGGCCACCCTGAATTGCGGCCCCCATCGCCACGACAAGATCAGGATCGAGCGTCGCGCGGGGTTCTTTTCCAAACATCTCCCGCAGCAAAGTCAGGATCTGTGGCATCCGAGTCGCACCGCCAACGATGATGATCTCATCGATTTGATGTCTTGTAAGACCTGCATCTGCGAGAGCTCGCTGCAACGGAAGCCTTGTCTTCGCCATCAGGCTGCTGGTCCATTCGTTCAACTGACCAGCGGATACAGACACCTGTTCGCACGCTTCATTGATCTCTCCTTCGATTGTCGGGAAGCGAACGGTGGTCGTATCGCTGGTTGACAATTTCCTCTTTGCCATTTCGCACTCGTGGAGCAGACGAGACAGCATCAGCGGATGACGCAATTCGGCGTGTTCAAAGTTCATTTGACGAGAGATCAGAATCTGATTTGCCAGACTGCGGGTGAAATCTTCACCGCCCAGAAAGATCTCGCCGGCGGATGATCGAATCTCAAGCGTCGATTCGAACTGATCCAGAATCGAAACGTCAAAGGTTCCTCCTCCCAGGTCAAAGACCAGTGCGACACGTTCCTGCTTCAGTTCATGCAGCCCATATGCGATCGCCGCTGCGGTGGGTTCGTTGATAATTCGACGAACGCGAAAACCGGCGAGTTCTCCTGCGTGAATCGTGGCCTGCCGCTGCAGTTCGCTGAAGTAGGCAGGCACGGTAATCACTGCTTCTTCGATTGGCTGTTTGAGGAATTCGGCGGCATCTTCCTTCAGCGATTTCAGGACCATCGACGAGAGTTCTTCCGCGCGGAATTCGCGATCTGCAATCGTCACTTTGCGATCCGTACCCATCAGCCGTTTGAAAACCGTCGCGCAGCGATCCGGGGCGACCACCTGCAGTTCTTTAGCGGCCCGTCCAACCAGGAGTTTTCCATCGTTGTCGATGCCGACAGCGGACGCAGTCAGGAATTCTCCGAGTGCATTTGGAATCAGTTGCGGACCTTCTGGTGAAAGCCATGCGACGAGCGAATTCGTTGTACCGAGATCTATTCCAACGATCATAAAGTCGCACTCAGATGAAAATCATCGGTCAGCAGGCTAATATCAGCCGACCTTTTATAGCGAGATCGAACTTGAGAGAGCAAGCCCTTGTGCATAAGTTCTTTCGTTTAACGGCGAGCCGCAGGCGTAGGCGGCAGCAAGCAGGATTCGCCTACGCCTACGGCTCGCCGTTAAACGATTTCTGCCAAATAGATTCTGACGAAGTGCCTAACTGGCAGAAGAAAAAATGAAAACAACGGTCGAGTGAAATCTCAAAGTGAGGCGTTGATGTCGATTCGATTTGAATGTTTTGGCTGTGGTCGGACAGTGAATGTTCGTGACAGTATTGCGGGAAAGAGAATCCGATGTCCAGCCTGTTCTGCGAATCTCGACGTCCCATTGGAACAACCGATTGCGCCTCCCATACCGCGTCATCGTCCAGCCACTGATACTCCGAAAAGGAAATCGCAAAGGCCTGATCCTCAGTCCGAAAACGTAGATGTTCGACCAGA
>JAYSPO010000349.1:0-5741 GCA_043722015.1 Candidatus Kuenenia sp.
GGCGTAGCACGCATCTCCCACAACCGATTCTGGTGGTGATTATCGCCCTATGGAGGCAAGCTCCATAGTAGCGTATTCGGTGACCCAAAAAATGTGCACCTGATTCCGCGTAACAATTTCAAACCCAGTCTTTAAGCGGGGCGTTGTTTTCTTTAAAGCCCGATTCGCTTCCGGGCCTCACAAAACTCTTACATATTCGTGACAGTGCCCTGACCACTGAAGTGGCGAAATCGACTCCAATACGGTGAGTTGGGATTTGCCGGATGGGAACGGGACACGGACCTGGCAAATCCTGTTTACGAAAAACTTCAGTTTGTGCATCAGGAGATTTGTCATGCGAAACTTGTTCAGGAATCTGGCGGCGGTTGTTGCCGCTGTAGTAATGTGCAGTGCAATCAGCGTTCCGGCGCGGGAACCTGCGGAGACGCAGAAACTGACGTTGGATGCGGCGCCCGGGTTTTCGATCCTGAAGGCGGGCGAAAAACAGCAGGCATGGATGCGGGTGGGACTGAAAGGTTTTCACCTGAAACGAGAAGGTGCCCGAGCGCCGATCAATGTGGCGATTGTGCTTGACCGGTCCGGCTCAATGCAGGGTGAGAAAATTCAACGTGCTCGTGAAGCGGCGATCGGGGCGCTGGACTTGCTCAACTCCAACGACATTGTGTCAATCATAGCGTATGACTCTGACGTCAACGTGCTGGTGCCGGCGACGAAGCTGACTGATAAGGAGCAGGTTGCAAACATCATTCGTGCGATCCAGCCGGGTGGTAACACAGCGCTCTTCGGTGGCGTGAGCAAGGGGGCGGCAGAAGTTCGCAAATTCATGGACGACAAACACGTCAATCGCGTCATTCTGCTTTCTGACGGACTGGCCAACGTAGGACCGTCGGCACCGGGTGAACTCGGCGACCTTGGTGCGTCGATGAAGAAGGAAAACATCAGCGTCTCAACGCTGGGACTCGGGCTGGGTTACAACGAAGACTTGATGGTGGCACTGGCCAGCAAGAGCGGCGGGAATCATCAGTTCATCGAGAATGCGTCGGAACTGGCAGGAATCTTCCGTCGTGAATTTGATGACGTGCTGTCGGTCGTCGCTCAGACTGTGGATGTAAAGATTGATATTCCGGAAGGCATTCGCCCTGTGCGTGTGCTCGGCAATGCGGCGGATATCAATGGTCAATCGGTGATTACGCGGCTGTCTCAGGTTTACAGTGATCAGCAGAAGCATGTCGTGGTGGAAGTGGAAATCCCGGCTGATCTGGCTCATGCATCCGTGAATTCAGACGGTGCCGAAATCGCAAAATTGTCTCAACTGGCGACGGTCAGTGTTTCGTATATCAACATGATGAACGAGACGATGGAAACACTGACTGGTGAAATCACCGTGTCTTTCAGCAGCTCCGACGACAAGGTTAAATCCAGTGTCAACAATGCCGTGATGGCCGATGTTGTGGCACTCGTTGCCAGCGAACAAAATAAGTTGGCGACGGATCTGCTCGACCGCGGCGACCTTGAAGGCTGTCGCAAGAGCCTTGAACAGAATGCTGTGTTTCTCAATAAAAACGCCGATGCATACAAGTGCCCGTCGTTGAAAGAACTGGCAGATTCAAATCTGGAGCAACTGCAGAAGTTGAAAGAAGTGACCTCGAACGCCGCTCCGTCTGCTCTCAGTGCCCGAAAATCAATGCGAGGGTATCAGATCGAATCTGATTCCCAGCAGGCGAAACCAGCGAAGCCGTAGTTGTTCCCTGGCTCAGTCGCTCCGACGACTGAGATTCTTTGGGCACAGCATGGCGAACCAGGTCTCGCCGATGAGCCTCAGATTTCAGCATTCGTGACAAAATGCAGCAGAATGGCCGCACGTTGCGATCACTTTTGCAGGTAATCGTCGTTCCGGAATCGGTAGCAGCGTCTCGCAAGGCAGCTCCTTTTTGCCTCATGGATTTTCCCCAGCCATTCGCGGCACACGGTCTGTCGTCCGCCAAATCTTCGCGCGGGACGTGAAAACGGTGCAGGAATATCGTATTCTCCACCTTGGCAACTTCCGTCCTCAGCCGGAACCGCGTCGCAGGTCGTTGCCGGAGGGGAGTAATCTGCAAGATGATGGTGATCCACAAGTTACGTTTTCGCGGCACCGAAGATTGCAGGAAATGTTTCTGGCGGCTGGCCATTGAGTTGTTGCGATGCGAATTCGGTGAGCCACGGAGAATCCGCGTCTCATGACACTGACACACATTCCCGCCGTTGACGAATCGGCAGTCGTGAGCCCTGCCTCGAATTCCGCATCCGGGATCAACAAGTGGGCCTTGTTGGTCCCTGTCGCCTCCGGTCTGGTGATGACCGGAATGGCTCTGACGTGCGTCTGGTTGTTGGATTACAATGCGACTTCGCAGTATCTGGAAGAAATCCAGGCGGATACGATGCGAGACCTGGCAGCCGTTCGTGGTGCTGCAGAAGTCTCTATCAACAAGCGTGTCTATCTGACTCTCGGATTGAAGACGAGCATTTCCGTCAATCCGGACATCAGCGAGTCGGAGTTCGACAGACTGGCGGCGCTGGTCATCAAGGAATCCAAAGGCATCCTGAATGTGACTTCCATCAAAGACAACGTGATCGACTATATCTATCCACGGGAGGGAAACGAGGCGGCCATCGGGCTGGAGTTATTGAAGCACCCGGATCAGAAAGCTGCGGTCGAGTACGCGATCGAAACGGGTCAGCCATGGTTGTCCGGACCGATCGAACTTGTCCAGGGCGGCGAGGCGTTCGCCAATCGTACTCCAGTCTACGTCAACGTTCCTGAGGGACAGTCCGGTCGTGGCAGGTATTGGGGCTTGGTCTCGATCGTGATCGACAAGCAAACGCTCATGGATGAGATCAACGCCAGCGTGCCGCTGAATCTCGTCATCGCGGTTCGGGGACGAACAGACCGTGGCATGCCTGGCGAAATCTTTCTGGGTGACGACAACATTGAATCGACCAATCCGATCGCAACAGAGATTTCACTACCCACGGGAAGCTGGCAACTGTATGGCGTTCCACTCAGCGGTTGGCCGACGTCGTCACCCGATGCGACGTGGCTGCGTGCCGTTGGTTGTTCGATCGCGGCAATTGCCGGTGCATTGGTCTTTCTCGTCGTCCGATCAATCCAGCGATACCACGAATATGCTCAACGACTGGAACGGGCTCACGCTGAACTGCAGCGAAGCTCGGCTGAGATGGCGAAAGCCAAGCTTGCGGCCGAAGCAGCCAATCGGGCCAAGAGTGAATTTCTTGCCAATATGAGCCACGAGATCCGGACGCCGCTGAGTGCCGTGATCGGCATGACCGAACTTGTCCTCGATACACCATTGAAACAGGATCAGCGGGACTATCTGAAGATGGTCCACGAGTCGGGAGAATCTCTGCTGTCGGTGATTAATGACATGCTTGATTTCTCGAAGATTGAAGCCGGAAAACTTGACCTCGTCGCAACATCCTTCGACATTCGGGAAACTCTTGGCAACATGTTGCGACCGATGCAGTTGCGTGCCGGCGGCAAGGGAGTCAAGCTGACGAGCAACATTGCTGCGGACGTGCCGGCCGTTGTCGATGGAGATTCAGATCGGCTGCGTCAGGTCGTGGTCAACCTCATTGGAAACGCGATCAAATTCACCGAGAAGGGTGAAATTGGACTTGAGGTGGCACTGGTCTCACGCACATCGACCGAAGCCGAGCTCCTGTTTTCCATCCATGACACAGGTATCGGGATTCCGCCGAACAAGATTGAAAAAATCTTTGAAGCGTTTGAGCAAGCGGATGCAGGTGCCTCAAGACGATTTGGCGGGACTGGTTTGGGGCTTGCGATTTGCTCCCGACTGGTCACGATGATGAGTGGGCGAATCTGGGTCCTCAGCGAACCGGGAGCAGGAAGCACTTTTCACTTCACTGCCCGGTTTGCGATCGCCGATCAGAACAGTCCGGAACGCCACACTGCAGTGCTCGCGCCCCGTCAGATTCCCGGTGGCAGAGACAATCTGGCCACAATGAGTCGCCTTCCGATGATTCGTCCGCTGAGAGTATTGCTGGCGGAGGACAACCACTTCAATCAAAGGCTGGCGATCGCGCTGCTGGAGAAATGGGGACACACGGTCACTTTGGCCACGAACGGGCGGAACGCTGTCGAGGCATGGAAGGCAGCGGAATTTGACTTGATTGTCATGGACGTACAGATGCCGGATATGGACGGGCTGGAAGCGACACGCCTGATTCGTGAAGCTGAACTGCCACTGGGCAAGCACATCCCGATCGTCGCGATTACAGCACACGCACTCACGGGCGATCGTCAGAAGTGTCTTGATGCCGGCATGGACGGGTATGCCTCAAAGCCACTTCGAATCGCCGAATTGCATCGGGAGATCGCACAATTCTTCGAGTCGTCGTCAAACGTCACGTCCACGGCGTCCGCGGCACTCGGCATGCATTCAAACATCGACTGGACGCATGCCCTGGATGTGTGCGACGGTGACCGCGATTTGCTGATGCAGCTCATTGACGTTTTCCTGCAGGAGTTACCGGAACTGATGAACTCACTGCATCGCACGATCACGACCAACGACTGCGAAACGGCGCGGCAAACGGTTCACAGCATCCTGGGCTCGCTCCGCCTGTTTGGTATGACACCAACGGTCGATCTCATTCAGAGAATCCAGCAGGATGCGAGGAACGGAAATCTTGGAGATACCGGCCAATTGTTTACAGAACTCCAGCAGCGGTTCGATGACTTGATTGCCGAAGTTCATGCGATCGTCGAGGGCAGAATCGTCCCTGAGTGAGCGTGCCGATCACGCGCGTGCGGGACTCTTCGCTGATTGACAGACAGACATTGAAACTCATCATGCCTCACCCGGTCCGAATCATCCAGGCTCGATCGGCCCTGAAGAAATTGTTCCGCCTGAACTGAACTACCAGATGTGGCTCGGCCCGGCTCCTTTGAAGCCGTATCACACTAAACGCGTCCACTACAACTTCCGGTTCTGGTGGGATTACTCCGGTGGTCAGATGACAAACTTCGGGGCTCACAATCTGGACATCGCGCAATGGGGACTGGGAATGGACCACAGCGGTCCTGTTTCTGTGCAGGGGACCGCCGAGTTTCATCCTCAGATGCTCCATGAAGTCACAGAAAAATGTCGCCTCACATACACCTACGCGAATGGCGTCAGGATGACCCCTGGACAGGGCCAGACGGACATCACAGAAGGCACAACCTTCATCGGAACAAAAGGACGAGTGGCCGTCGGGCGAGGTAAGCTCACGACGGAACCAGCCGAACTGGCCATGTCTCCTCTGGATGCCGCGGAGCTGACTCAACTTTATCGCAGCACTGATCACACCAGGGATTTCCTCGACTGCATGCGGAGTCGTGAGTTACCGATCTGCGATGTCGAAATCGGTCATCGATCGGCCACCGTCTGCCATCTGGGAAATCTGGTCGCTCGACTCGGACGTCCGGTGAAGTGGGATCCGACGACTGAAACCTGCCCCGGTGATGCGGAAGCACAGCTGATGATCGACCGACCGTATCGGGCGCCGTGGACTCACTAATTCGATTGCCCCGGATGACTCTGTTCAGCAGACGTTATTGAGTATTGTGTACCTGAGCAGAATTCAGACTCACAATCGCCACAAAAGCAAGCACCTTGGGGAGCTCGAAACCACGTGACTCGTGACTCGTGACTGACAACTGACAACTGACAACT
>JAYSPO010000350.1:0-1534 GCA_043722015.1 Candidatus Kuenenia sp.
CATTCATTGGAATCCACGGAAACATGACCTCGTTGAGCGAGTTGCTGATTGGCCATGGTCGTCGTTTCACCGATTCGTCCACCTTGGGCAATACAACATTCGCTGGGGAGGTGTCGCTCCCAAATGCGTTGATGAAGGAGACTGGGGTGAACCAGCGTAGGCCGGAGAAGCAAATGTAGGCCGGACCAAGGAGCGGCAGCGACGCAGTTCCGGCAGTGGGTAAATGGCAGAATCGGTGTCAAACAAGACACTGCCGGAACGGCGCTGCGCTTGGTCCGGCCTACATTCAGCAGTTAGTCGGAATCAATGGTCGGCCCGGTGGCTTCCAGAAATCGACAGATCAATTGGCAGGTCAGTAACAGAGGCGTGTCCTGCTGCAGCGCTGCCGCGAATGGGCCTGCGTTGGAAACGGTGTCATTCAGCGAAACCAGTGCTCCCATCATCGTCGTGCCGCTGACGCTTTCATCGCGACAGAACTCAGCAATCACGATTCGGGCATGGGCATACTCCAGATGCCTGCATGAAATGACCATCGTGCCAACCGTTTCAAGCAGGTCGGAATCACGGACGCTGTGAGGGTCGTCAAAGAAACCAAGGCCATCGACTTGTCGAAGAAGGAGCCAGAAGGCTTCCGGCAGTTTTACGGCAAGGCTGGTGACGCAGTTGAGGGCCTCCAGGGATGAATCGATCCACCCCTGAATCACTCCGAACAATTGTCGACGAAACATCGACGAACTGAGATTCGTAGATTCCAGCAGAAGCTGATGAAGTGCTGGCGAGCCGCTGAGCCAGACGTCGTACTGATGCTTGCGAAATTCTGACAGCATGTCGAGCGTATCCAGCGATGCCAGATGCCTGTGCAGCATCAAGTTCATGCTGCCGATTTCTTTCTGAACACTTTCGAGCAGCGAACTGCCGATCGCATCGTTGGCAAACGCGACCATTTCACAGACGCGAAACAGAAGTCGTAACCAAGCTTCTGAGTGGTCCATTGCCAATCGCACGCGGGACCGATCGACTTCATCGGTTAACTGTTTCCATCTGCGTTTTTGTCCGATGATATTCCAGCGACCAATGAGATAAATACAGAGCAGGTCGGAACTCAGAATGTAACCGGCTGTGTCGCCCGAAATCTGCGGCTCAGTCAGATCGGCGTCGCGACGAAACTCATCCACCAGAAGATCGATCAGTCTCGGCTCAGCTCCGAAACTCGTGATTCCACGGATCAACCATTCCGCCGCTTTTTCTCCTGGCGAAAAATCCGGTCTGAGCCGCAGCATCCAGTACGCCATCAGGAACGCATCTGCGGAACTCTTAGATGATTGTGTCAGTCGTCTGATTTCTTCATACTGAATAGCATCCGGTGCGTCGCTGAAGCGATCCCAGACGAGTTCGGCATCGTCTGTGGATATTGTTGGGTCCGCGATCGTCGAGAATGGTGATTTTGATGACGGCGTCTTTGCTGCTTCGTCGTGCGCGACCAATGCTGTGAGGTCGATTCGAATGTCACCGGAATTCTGACTGCGCGCCTCAT
>JAYSPO010000351.1:0-1512 GCA_043722015.1 Candidatus Kuenenia sp.
ACAGTTCATCACAAAGTACACATCGCCATCGACCTCAATCTTATCTTGAAGTCGGAAAACAATGTCATCATTCCCGTCCGCCGAACGGAGACGAATGGCTCGGTCGCTGTCTTCGCTTTTAACAGACATATTTAACCCCCTCTTTTGCCGCGTGGTGAGTGTCGTTGAGTTGGAAGATGACAAAAGTCAAACGACGTATTCCTTTCCGCCAATCGTTACGGTGTAGGCTTCGTAGGCCGGATTATTCGCATACACAATCAACACATCACCATTCGAGAACAGCAACTCAAGTGTTCCGTCTGTATCGCAATCCACTTGGCGGACCTGGCAACCAAGCACTCGGACCAGCTTAGATTCAGACAATGGAAATTCAAAAACTGGAGCGTCAGATAGGAGTTGTCCTTCGGCAAATCGAAATGGAGCTGAAAAACTCAACCTGTTCCGATTATCAAACGTGAGATGAGCTTCATAGCGGTAAAAGCTAATTGCATCGACATCGCTATTCTCAATGCCATGAAATAGGGCGCACGACGCACTTTGCGCATGCTGCGGAGTGGGTTAGAAGCAATACCGTTCAATCGAGCATGACGATCGACTTTCGGAAAGTCTTGGTTGGCTGTGGGTAATTGCGGTGTTTGTCGCGTTTTTTCAACCAGTTGCTCATCTTGCGTTTGATGACTCGCGGATGGACTCGGTCGCGGCGTGGCTCCAGGATTTCGGCGGCGACTTCCGTGAGCAAGTTGTGGTGCCAGCGTCGCAGCCCTGCAACGCTGCGAGGAGCTTCGGCCAGGCGGCAACGCAGGATCTTCAGCGTGTTCACGAACGACAGTTCGCGGGGAGCCACGTCGGCCAGTTCGGCGGCATCGCACATCAGTTTGCGGATCACGTAATGGCCCAACAGCAAGCCGTACAATTCTTGCACGACTCCCGCAGGAGTTTGGCTGTGCAACACGGGACGTTCGCGTTGATGCGTCTTGAGTTCGTCGTAGGCCAGTTCTTGTTCCCAACGCTCGTGGTACAGCACGATCAGGTCTTTCGCCGGATGCTGCCGCTCGTCGAGCAGCGTGGTCAGCAGGCGATGGGGCTGACCCGATCCCGGTCGTCCCGGATCCTCGAAGGTGTACTCGATGATCCGCACCACGATTCCGCCTTCGTCGCGTGCTCGATGACGCGGCGAGGGATACCGCTTGGCCAGGAACGAACCGTCGCGCAAACGGCGGATGGGATCAAAGATCAGGTTGCTCTTGATGCGGGCCAGAAGCTGCGCTCGACGCCCCACGACCTGTTGCACCAAGTTGTAGGAGAGGAAGTTCCGATCCCACAGCAAGAGCATGTTTTCCTCGAGAAAACGCAGAATGTGGCGTGCCATCGGGTGCTCACCTCGGCGGTGCGGCTTGATCAGAGACTTCCACAGCACATGAGTTCCCAGCTCGCACAAACTGAGCACGCGCGCCTGCGGAAACGCGGCGGGCGAACGACGGCTTCCCGGCCGTCCAAACGCTCGCACGTTCG
>JAYSPO010000352.1:0-2028 GCA_043722015.1 Candidatus Kuenenia sp.
CCCAGTGCAGCGAAGGCTCCGCGAGTCGCAGGTGCCTCAAGCTTTCCGGTCCACGCTCCCTCGGGGACATGAATGATGTTCAGGACTAAGCCGAGAGCATGTGATGGGTCTTTGATAATTCTCTCGGCAACCGCGAGTCCGCCTGCTTTCGCATCCGGATTACCAGGTTCGTCGAAGAAATCGATATACACGACCTCACTCGGCTCCAGCACAACATTTGTCCGGGTCGATCCGTGACTGAACATGGCGGATGAACCGCTCCCGTCTTGCTGCCTCCAGTAAAGCATTCGAAAATTCGCCGTTTCGTCCCATTTTCGGTTCCTGACAGGCTCGGCATCACCCTTGCTTTTGGAAGGATTGTCTTCGCTTTCCGGATCACAAAACCGAATCGCTTTATCCGATACATTCTTTAATACCATATAGACGTGAGGCTCCTCTCCCTGCCGATTCTCCTGCGGCGACGTCCGAATCATCACCGCCGCTCGTATACCATTCACCGGATTGCCCCATTCGAGGTGCTGCTTCATGCCAGGATCAATTTTTATGCCCGTTTGATTGATCGTTGTTACGGCAACTGTTGGTGACTTTGGAATCGACTCTGCTGGTTTTGGATCATCGACCGCACGAGTTTCATCCGCCGCTCGAAGCATGGCCATTGGAATGGAAATGCACGCTCCGAACAAAAGGGATAGACAAACAAGCAGAGTGGAAGTACTGCGCCGATTCCTCTTTTCGCTTAGCACTGCCGCGAGTCTTCCGTGAAGTGACGAACTGCGCGCCATCGCAAGGCCGCAGGCCTGAGTCCATGGCGATGATGTCAATCGCGTCGCGACGTTGAGCAGATGTTCGGCGTAGGCGGATGCACGCACACCGCTGGCAAGGACAAGGTCATCGCACGCACGTTCACGTTCGACGTGCATTCGCCACGCCGCGAACCAGACGAGCGGATTGAACCAGTGCAAAGCACAGGCGATTTGCGCCAGCAGCTGAGCCAGTGTGTCACGACGTTTGATGTGAGCCAGTTCGTGCAGCAGTACCGATCGGAGTTGCTCGTCGGACCATTGCAGAGCAGCGGCAGGCAGCAGCAAACGGTGGCGGAAGATGCCCCAGACCACGGGGATGTTCTTGTCAGAGTGAATCAGAAGCGTGATGCGGCCACGAACGGAAAGTTGAAGACGGGCAGCAGTGAAGGCGGCGACGATCGCGGAGTCAGATGCCGTGGATTGATTGATGGATGATGCGGGAAGACACGGAGGGCTGACGCCCAGCCGCTCGCCGAGAGGAATGAGACGGGCAGCGCTTTCGATTCGCCACAGCAAAAGTCTTGCGGCAAGAAGGCGAACCAACAGCAGAAGAAAGCCGACGGCCCAGACGGATGGCAGGACGTTTGTCCAAAGAGTGGCCGCCGATTGTTCGGTGTTCGCGGAGACCGG
This sequence comes from Candidatus Kuenenia sp., assembly GCA_043722015.1. Classification (GTDB taxonomy): domain Bacteria; phylum Planctomycetota; class Planctomycetia; order Planctomycetales; family Planctomycetaceae; genus SXXK01. The sequence continues at coordinate 1,434 of JAYSPO010000352.1, forward strand.
GATGGAATACAAAATTGATGGTGAGGGCGTGCCTTGCGATGACTGAAATACTGACTCAGGCAGTTCCATAACCGGAAAGTCGTTCGCCGAATAGGTCATATCGATCTCATGCGCCGCATACCTCCCATCAATCACATCACTACCATTTTCAGCCACCGTATCTATAGCCTTCACATCGGTTGACATCACGGCCCATTTCGGCAGCACGCGCCACTGCGGCAGCAGCGCCGACAGCGCTGGCACGAACAGCATGGCGACAATCGCAACCATCCAAACCAGGTGGCGAGTCGCGGCGGAATCACGCCGCAACATCAAGACGACCAGCGATGCAAACACCAGCAGCGCTGCGCCTTTGATGGCGGAATCCACCAGCAGCAAACCTGACGCACTGAACGCAAGAGTTATGGGAAGCAGGAAACGATTCATCTCAACGGCCCTCCTTCTTTGCCTGGGCAATCAGCGTGATCAGACGCCCGCGTTCATCGGGAGTCACCTCGTCCTTTCGAGAATGCAGATGGGCTGCGAGGGCTTCCTCCAGCGAACCGCCGAAGAAGGTCTCCAGCACTCTTTGAAATGCACCTCGTCCGGCCTTCTC
>JAYSPO010000353.1:0-2089 GCA_043722015.1 Candidatus Kuenenia sp.
TCAAATGCACGGTCCTGTTCAACATCGACCCCGGATCGGGGGAGATCGCTGCCGGGATTCCATCGAACATTCCGTACATGGATGCACTGGACACTGCAGACCTCGCGGTCGTGTTTCTACGGTTCCAGAATCTGCCAGATGAACAGATGAAGCACTTCGATGCGTATCTGAATCGTGGCGGTCCCGTGGTCGGAATGCGAACGGCGACTCATGCATTTCAGATTCCGGACAACGACCTGACCAACGACGGCTATCGTCGCATGATCTGCAACGGTATTTTCTGGACGCTGGGTTTGGAAGACAACATCACGCCTGACATGAACGTAGCCATCGTCGGCCCTTTCAAACCAAATACGTTCGGCAATCAAACTCACGCGCGTGGCATCAAGCCCGAGATGTATGCGGGATTTGAGAGCCCGATCCCCGCGACCAACAACACGAACCAATCAGCCGTACAGGATGCCGAAAAGAAGGACAAGCCGAAGGCTGAAAGGTCGAAAAAGAAATCAAATAAGAAGGATGGCGTGACCGTGTCCGTTGAGCCGCCAGCCGGAGTACTGGTCACCGGCAAGCCTGCGCGATTCGTTCGCATCGAACTTCCGGGCGACAAACGCATCCTCACCCTTGCCGAAGTTGAAGTGTTCAGCGACAGCAGGAACATTGCAACGGGGCGTAAGGCGACTCAATCCAGCACGAATGGCGATGGCAAGGCCGCGAGGGCACTGGATGGAAACAAAGACTCGGACTGGAACAAGGGCGGACAGACACACACCACAAACGACGGCTCTGCAAATCCATGGTGGGAAGTCGATCTGGGGACATCTGCGAGTATTGAAAAGGTCGGCATTTGGAATCGCAGTGGTTTCGAGAATCGACTGGACGGATTCACCATCACGCTCCTCGATTCCGATCGGAAAGAAGTCTTTCGCGCCGCGAACATCGCCGCACCGGAAGTGATGGAAATTGACGTAAAGCAAGGCGGCAAGCTAACTTATCTTGCCTTTGACGGAAAGCCCGGGGCACCCGTCAAAAATGATGGCAAGAAGCAGGAATCGCAACCTTCTAACGAGCCGGTTCTGGTCGATGTTCCGTCCGATTATCGCGATCAGCTGCCGTTCGCTTTCCACACGGGCGATGTCGTCGCGATTCTGGGTAATGGTTTGCCGGATCGCATGCAGCACGATGGCTGGAAGGAAACGCTGTTGCAAAGTGAATTGCAGGGCAAACAAATCCGTTTCCGCAACATGAGTGCCAGCGGTGACCGACCGGACTCGTTCCCACGCAGTCAGGGGGCAACGTCGATGACCGAGTATTTGCAGCATGTCAAAGCCGACGTAGTCTTCGCGTTCTTTGGTTACAACGAATCATTCGAAGGAGTCGAGAAGGCCGGTGAACATCAGCAAAAGTTAGTCGAGTTCGTCAGGAAGACTCGAGGCTCACAGGCCAACGGAAAGACGTTCCCACGCATTGTGTTGTTCAGCCCCATTGCTCATGAAAACACGCACAGCGCGAACGTGCCGGATGGCGAGGCTCACAACATTCAGCTGGAAGCCTACACCCGGGCGACCGCAGCCGCCGCCGAAGAAGCGGGCGTCGCGTTCGTTGATCTGTTTCATCCATCGCTGGAATTATTCAACGCTGCCAGTACGCCGCTGACGATCAATGGCGTACATTTGACGTCCGAAGGAAATCGCCGGTTGGCCGAAGTCATCGCCACAGCACTGTTCAGAAAGCGAGTTGGCACTTCGGGCACGATGGAGCCATTGCGTAGCACAGTGCTCGACAAGGATAGTCACTGGAATAATCGTTACCGCGCTCGTGATGGCAATGACGTGTGGGGCGGACGTTCCACGCTGACATTCACGAACGACCAGAGCAACGCCGTCGTATTGCAGCAAGAACTGTCGATGCTCGATGTAATGACCATGAATCGCGACGCTCGCGTGTGGTCCGTTGCTCAGGGAAAAGAACTTCCGGTCGATGACAGCAACGTACCAATGCCGGTCGCAGTGATTTCAAACGTCGGCGGTGGCAGCAAGAGTTCCAGTGCGGAGAAGGAAGGAAAGCTGGACTACGTCAGCGGTGAAGA
>JAYSPO010000354.1:0-5810 GCA_043722015.1 Candidatus Kuenenia sp.
AAATGAAAGTGATTTCGTGCCCGCGTGATCGATCAATTCATCAGCGATCCGGAGCAGCGCACATTCTGATCGCTGCGATGCTGTTCACCTTTATCATCATGGCGGCGATGACTGTCGATATCGCCTACATGCAGCTCATTCGAACTGAGTTGCGAACGGCAACAGATGCCGCGGCGAAGGCTGGTGCCGAAGCTCTGGTCAGGACTCAGAATGGGAATGCGGCAAAAGCTGCAGCAGTTCAGTACGCAAGTCTCAACAAAGTTGGCGGCCAGCCTTTTCGCATCACTCAAAACGATGTGACTCTGGGGCGAGTTACTGGCCAAAGCAACGGATCATGGACATTTACTGCGAATTCAACGCCATTCAATTCAGTTCGAGTCAATGCGAAGATCGGGAATGGAGGCGCGACCGCTGCGATGCCAATGTTCTTCGCGCCTGCACTGGGACAAGCTCCGTTTGCCACGACATCTCAGGCGACTGCCGGACAACAGGAAGTGGAGGTCTGTCTGTGCATTGACCGGTCTGGTTCCATGATGTTCGATATGTCGGGAGATGACTGGGCCTATCCATCCCCGAATCCACTCTTGTACCCAGCCCGCAATTATCCAAGTACGATGTACCGGAACTACTGTTCTCCGCCTCAGACAACTGCCAGTCGCTGGGCTGTCATGAGAAGTGCAGTGAACACGTTTCTCAACGAGGCGGGTCAGTTTCAGTATCCGCCGCGCACTGCTCTGGTGACGTGGAGCAGCGCCATGACACTGCCATATTTTCCCTTCACCAACTACACACTGGTTGATACAGATTTCAATCTGCCGTCGGTCGTAAACTACAGCTGGTCCAGTAATCGCACTGCCATTGAAAGCTCGATTGCGACCCGGTCGGCCAGTGCCATCGGGGGCGGAACGACTTTGTCTGCCGGCCTTGACCAGGCAGTCCAGGTGTTGACGGGGACAAACGGTCGGTCCCTTTCCAAAAAGGTGATCATTCTGCTGACCGACGGCATGTGGAATGCGGGGCGGGATCCTGTCCTCGCGGCACAGGATGCATCGGCTGCAGGGATCACTGTCCACTGCGTGAGCATGTTGACGAGTACTCAGGCGACACTGACTCAGGTTGCTTCCATTACCGGGGGGCAGTATTACGCCACCAGCGACTCCGCTCAACTTCAGCAGGCATTTCGCGATCTGGCACGATCACTTCCGATTGTTTTGACTGACTGATCGACAACGTCATAAATGAGAGACATTTCGATGCGTTCAACGCGGCAAATCTGCCATCGACAATCAAGAATTGGGCTCCACCGGAAAGGAACGCTCACGGTCGAGTTTGCAATTGTCGCTCCACTGATTTTTCTGCTGTTTCTGGGCGGACTGGAAATGACGGCATTAAACTCTGCTCGTCAGACTGCAGGGAATGCATGTTATGAAGCGGCTCGAAAACTGATCATTCCGGGAGGCACCGTTGCTCAGGCCCGAGCTGAAGGATTGCGGCAAATGAATATCGTCGGGATGGGGACCGGAGCCACCGTGACGATCGTCGACTCAACCACGTCGGTCACTGCCACCGTTTCAGTTCCTGCCAGCAGTGTATCATGGGGACTTGTGCGGTTCTGCTCGGGCTACACGCTGCGGCAGACGTGCACTCTGACGAAAGAGTAGCTGTCGACCCCGTTTCAGTCATGCAGGATAAGTTGGCTAAAACGCTTCAACCAGCGGTGGTTCGTTCGATGAACTACCGGTAATCGGCGTTTTCGTGCTGGAGGCAGACCAGGAAACGTTGGTGACGTTGCTTGATGACTCTGTTTCGGAAAACGCCGGATCCGGCGTTGGGGCGACTGCGGTGTTGGGGGTCGCGTTTTGTGGCACTGCGGAAGGTGTTGCCGCAGGTGTCGCATCTTCAAAGGACCATTCTTCGCCGGACGGCTGCATCTCCGGCATTCCAGTGCCGGGCATTCCGGTCCCAAATGACATCGATGCGGTTTGATCCGGTGGCACGTTCATGATCGAGTTTGCGGATTGCCACCCGCCGGATGACGGCATGTTTCCTGGCGTCGGCATCTCGCCTGCTGCGTAATTGGCAGACATCATGCTCTGATTCATATTCGGAGCAGCAGCCATTTGTCCGCTGTACATGGAATTTCCGCCCATAGCCATTTGAGTCTGCGCCATCCGCAGCTGTGCCATTCGGGCACCGCGCGACGGCGGGCCGAATGCGGTCCGTTGCCGAGGCACGTTGTAAGGATGCACGCCGCGGGCCATCGCTGTCGCGGCCATCGGGCTGGTCGCACCCGCACTTTGTGATGCAGCGGCGATGCGGGAATGAACTTCAGGCTGATTCCAGTCGGATTGCAGTGATCGCTGATAAATGGCGACGGCCTGATCAGGTTGCCCGTTTTCTTCGTAGTATTGCCCCATATGTGCCAGCGCGGTTGTGTGACCGGGGTTGACCTGAAGCGCTCGCTGCAATGATTGAGCCGCCGCGTCGGACTGACCCATTTCTCGCTGCAACCATGCCAGTTCGACATGAGATTCTGCAACGTATGGCTGAGTTCCCGCCCAGGTCGTCAACAAACTCGCCGCTTCGTCGCTTCGTCCCTGGGCCATCATCGTTTCCGCCAGTCCGTGATATGACGGCTGATGCGACGGTGCCATTGTCAGTGCCTGGCGATACAACTGTTCCGCGGCTTGTGAGTCACCGAGCTTCATCTTTGCCTTCGCGAAGTTCGCGACGTAGTCAGGATTCGCAGGATTCGCCATCATCGCCTGCTGAAATTCATTTGCAGCAGCCGTGTAATTCCCTTGTTCGTAATAGCCCATGCCCGACGAATTCGTCGCATAGCCATTCATTGTATGGCAGCCCACAGCATTGATGGCCATCAACACGACGAAGCAGTGAAGCTGCAGATGCAACCTGAAGGAGCGCATGACAGGAGCCTTTCAGATAATTCTGGAAAGGTGAGAGTGCTGAGAAGACCAGAGACGGGGACAATGAAAAAGGGGGTCAGGAACCAATAGTGCGGAGCACCTTTTGGGCTATTTAGCGATTGGTTCCTGACCCCTTTTTCAGAGTCATTGAGATCGGAGAGGAACGCAGGATACCTGCTGCGGCAATTTTCAGGCAACGCCGATTCGGCAGGGATCGACGTGCAAATGTTCGCACGGTCCACACACCAGCAGATTCTGCCGGATTTCATGTGTTTTCAAGGGGCGCCGTGCAGAATCAGCCGGTTTTTGGGCAAATTGACTCAAGTCCGTCTCAGCCATCCGCGACGTTGACGTAAACCTTGAGGGCGTCCTTGTGTTCAACCAGCAGACGCATCATCTCTTTATAGTTATCCAGGCCCTGAACGGGTGTCGTCAGGATCTTCTGAATCACGCCGGGCCAGGTCACTTCTCCCAGTGCCAGATCCGCGATTCCTGCTTCGAAATGACGGAAGTTGGCATTCACAGATCCTACCAGCAGTTTGTTCCCCAATACCCAGTTCAGATTGATACTGTCGCTCGGGACTTCTGTTTTCCTGGTTCCGCCTGTAATGCTCGTCCAGACCATGCAGCCGTTGTGACCAAGAATCTGCATAGCTTCAAACGCAATCTCGCTGCTTCCGGTCGCTTCGATAACGAGATCAGGCTTACCGTGTTTGGCTGCGAGTTGCTTGAGCGAGCAATCCTGAGTGCTGATGTAGGTCGATCCAAACCCTTCGGCAATTTCTGCTTTGAGGTTCGGCTTGCGGCCGCGAGCCAGCGTAAAGACCTCAATGCCCCTGAGTCGCAGGATCAGTGTTGATAGCAATCCAATCTGACCAGCACCGGTCACCCAAGCTCGTTTTGGTTCCCAGACCTGCAGACGTTTCTGAGCCAGGATTGCCTGATCAACGGCCTTGGCTGCACAGCTCATGGGTTCCGCCAGCACATGCAGATGCTTCAGTCCCACTGGGATACGGACGACGAATTCTTCATCGTCCACAAAATACTCCGTCAAATAACCATGTCTGAGATTGATCCCACGCTCGTAATACTGTTCTTCGCTGGTAATGTCGGAGCGGCCAATGCGGTCATAGATCGATCCCCCAGGACGCCGCACGGTACACGTCACGTAGTCACCGACTTTCACCCGGCGAACGTTGGGACCAGTTTCTTCCACAATGCCAAAACACTCATGCCCGATCACAAGGAAATCGTATCCTGGCGGCGCGTTTCCGTAGAGTGCGTCATTGATTTCCCGATCAGTGGCGTCAACGCCCACCTTCAGAACTCGTATCAGCACACCGCGACCATCGGGAACATCAGTCACCGCCGGTTTTGCCAGCTCAGCAAGATGCACGCTGTTCGGAGTTCCGGGATGGACGGCAATGGCTTTCATCGATCAAACTTTCATGGATGTGCGGTAACGACTGTCGGTTGAAGGACATGCATCTGCTTGCCTTGCAAGCAAACTCAAGCTGAATTCTAGGCTTCCACCGCCGACTGTCAAAACATGCGGGAACGCAGGAATTGCCATGTACCGGGAAGCTGACGCATCCCGTTCGCCAACTGCGAATACGGCTATTTCGCATCTGTCGCGATCAGGGCCGCGACTTTCATTAATGCTGCCTCAACCGCAGCCGCTTTCACATCTGCAACTTTTACCGGTACAAATCCCTGGCGCTTGCTTTCGTCGGCTGCTTCCATGAATGCGTACAGATCGATGGTCTCCTCGGCTGACACCGGAGGCTGTCCGGTTCGATAGAATTTCACGATCTCAACAACCAGCGGACGGTAGCCGTCGAACTTGCCGAGAGAGGCGACACCATTTGCTCCAAATGCCGTGCCGCCGTATCCCGACCCTCCGGCGCGGATGCCGCGAAACGTCCCGATCCGACCGTCGCCCCAAACTCCCGTCACCTGATCAAAATCTTTGGTGGAAGTTCGGACCACTGATTCACAACCTGCTCCCATGACCGTAAACAAAGCCTCACAGCCATGAATGCCGTACCAGAACAGATCGGGATGTGTCGGCTCAAGCGAACACGGTGAATACGCATCACAACCCGTCACCAGGCCGATCGAGCCGCCGCGAATTTCCTGAATGTCTTGGGAAAACCGCAGCGACGATGAGCTGAAAACCGGCGTATCATAATGCTTCGCAAGTTCAAAAATAGCGATTGCATCGACCAGTGAGCCAGCGACCGGTTTGTCGATAAAGACAGGCTTGCGTGCCTTCAACACAGGAACGACCTGCTCCAGATGCGGCCGTCCGTCGTTTGTCTCAAGTAACACCGCATCGACTTGTGAAATCATCGTGTCCAGGTCGTTGCAGATCTCAACACCGAGGGCCTTGATTTTCTCGGTGTAGGCGGGCACACGAGTCACGCTGCTTTCGATGTCAGGGCTGCCTTTGGGATACACGAGCACGACTTGAAAGCCTGCCACTTCCGGATCGGGTTCCTGCTTGTTCAGCAATTCAGCAAACGCCAGACAATGCGAAGTGTCCAGCCCGATCATACCGATTCGCATCGGCTTCGCAGCTTCATCCGCGAATGTATCTCCTGTGAACAGGGCGGTCAGCGTGATCGCGAAACTTACAAAAAGAAATATGCGCATACAATTATCTCCGCAGGAACAGGAACAATTTGCAGACCGGGCCAACTTCCGAGGTTGATCGTCTTTCAAGTTACGCAAGCTTCCGCAATGGAATCTTGAGTGTATCAAAGTCCCACACCGGTAGCACGGCTGCCTGGCGGATTTGAAAAAAGATCGTCAGGGAGATGAACCCGTGTTTCTGGCCGCTCGTGGCGACAATCGCGGGGTAATAGTAACCTGCTAGGCCGC
>JAYSPO010000355.1:0-1515 GCA_043722015.1 Candidatus Kuenenia sp.
CCAGAAGCTGAAGTTCCCGGTCTCGTTCACGAGCGTGAAGGGCTTGGGAGCGAAGTATCCGGGCGAGACCGAAGTGGACGAGATCGGGCGTTGGGCGGATTGCCTCGATAGAATCTGACACTGTCTTACCGCTGTAGTGAAAGGATCGGAAACGAAATCATGGACATCCGACAAAAGAACACTCTCCTTGTCACGGCGATACTGGCCGGTTTGATGTCATTGCCGATGACGTGGATGACGATCCACAACGCCCAGTTTCTGTTTGGGGTCAGGAACGGCCTCAATCAGATGTTTGGAGAAGGATTGCCCGGGATGTCCGTCGATGTCACGGGACTGAACGGCCATGTCACGATGCTCATCAAGGCACCCCTGTGGTTTGTGGTGTGCGTGGCGATCGGTTCCAGCGTCCTGCAATTGCTGCAACATTCACCGGTGTTCGCCGTCCCGACGTTTTCCGCGTGGGGAACCGCTGTGTTCGGACTCGTTTGGACGATGGCACCCATCGTTCCAGCAATGTTGACCGGAGAGGGGACTCCGGGAATCGGCTGGTTGCTGGCGATGTACTGCGCCGCAGTCCCGTTGGTGTGCCTGGCTGTACTGTCTGACCCAGTGAATGATGCGGCGAACAATTCAGATTAGGAGATGACTTCATGAGCCTAACTCTCAAACTTCCCACGGATCTCGCGTCCGAATTGGAAGCGGAAGCGGCGGATCGTCAGTTGCCGCTCTCGGAGTACGTTGTGAAATTGCTGGTTGACGGACGCGGCGTGAAGCCAAAGCCACAGACGGGCGCGGAGTTGGTCGAGTATTGGAAACGAGAGGGATTGGTCGGTGCCCGGCAGGAGATCACTGACAGCGCAGAACACGCTCGATTGTTGAGAGACTCTTCACAACGGCGCGTGCGAGACTGAATGATGGACCTTGTCGATACTGACGTTCTGATTGATGTCCAGCGCGGACATCCCCCGGCATTGAATTGGTTCGCGAGTCTCACCGCGCTTCCTGCCATACCGGGTTTTGTGGCGATGGAACTGATTCAGGACGCCAGAAATTCACGGGAGGTCGCGGAAGCCAAGAAGCTGACGGCTCCATTTCAAATCGTCTGGCCGACGGAAGTCGATTGCGAACGAGCGATGTCCGACTTCACCGCGTACCATTTGTCGCACAACCTTGGGCTGATCGACGCCTTGATTGCGGCGAGTGCTCTCGGGCGGAATGTCACCTTGCTGACGTTCAATGAAAAGCATTACCGAGTCATTCCCGGCTTGGTGATTCGGAAGCCTTACAATCGCTGAGTCAAATGAAAGCCCCCTCACCCTAACCCTCTCCCCGCAAGGCCGGGGCGAGGGGACAAGGCGGAAGACCAGAAGCGAAGACAAGATCAGAATGAATACCGACGAATTCAAACGCCGTGAGGTGAATCGACGCCAGTTTTTGGGTCGCAGTGCGCAGCAGGCGGCAGGTGTGGCCGTTGGTGTTGTCGGGCTGACGGCTGGGGTGGCGAGTGGCTCGGCG
>JAYSPO010000356.1:0-6221 GCA_043722015.1 Candidatus Kuenenia sp.
ATCACACATGCGCCGAAACACTTGCGAATTCCTCGCCGTTGGCTCGGGCAAAACGAAAGATGGCCGATTTCTGAACAGAAATGTGGGTAACGACAAGGCATGAAGCCCGATGGGGAACACTGGATTCGGTTTAGCAAACAATTCACTCAGCAAATTAAAACCTTCAACTCCAGACACAGCATCAATACAAAATTCAGAATCCCGCCGTCTTTCGACGGACTGGACAGATCGCACCCCTTCGGATCTATACATTTTGATGTGCATCGCAATCCATAGTTGCCCGTCACTCAGTGACGCGAAGACTCGCGTCGGAGACACGAGCAACAATGATGCGCGTCCGGTGTGCGTAAGAGACAGAGTCAGACTCCAGCGAGGCATTGCGGCTTCGCCGTTCGACTCAGACCAAAACTGCGATTGCAGTAGCTTGGACATTCATGTCCGAGATATTCACCAAACACCGCCGCAATATCGAACGGCTGCCCAGCCATAATAGCTCTCGCGTCGATCGTGTTTCATGGTCATGCGACGGACATGAATGTCCATCCTACATACGAAAGTGCCGACACACAAAAAGCCGCAGGAACCGTGAATTGTTCCTGCGGCTTCGATGTCAAACGTCTTTTGCCAAATCAGTTTTTGCGACGTGGCGGGCGACCACCGCCGTCGCGACGACCGCGGCTTTCAGCTCGGCGTGCGTGTTCTTCAGATGGCGTTCGAAGTGCCAGGCTGCCGATGGCTTCTTCCCAGGTCGGAATGTCCTGAAACTCAGCCGCGACGAGTGGAGGCCGAGGGCCGCGACGTGTTTCAACTTCGTCACCTGCAGAGGCAGGTCGAGGCTCTCGACTTGGTCGGGCTTCACGTTCCGGTCGAGGCTCCCGAGCTGGTCGTGGCTCCCGCTCCTGTTGAGAATCCCGAGCTGGGCGGGCCTCCCGCGCTGGTTGAGAGTCACGAGCTGGCTGGCGACGAGGCCGTTCCGTTGATTCCGGTTCACGGGGTTCGCGTTCTTCCTGACTACGACCGCGACCCTGACCACTGCGTGGAGGGCGTTCGCTGCGTGCAGGTTCGGTGCGAGCAGGCTCACTGCGAGTTCCTTCGCGGCGGCGCGGCAATACATCATCGTCATCCAGGTCGCCGAAGTCTGTCAGATCGACATCGTCAACGGCCAGATCGTCATCGTCGTCATCCATGTTGTCTTCATCACGCGCCGGACGACGTGCGCTCGCCGCCGGGCGTTCTTCCGCACGAACGGGTTCGCGAGCATCGGCGCGTCCTCGACCACGCCCTCTGCGACCGCGTCGCGGACGGTCCGGACCGCTTTCGCCCTCTGCTGATCCTTCAACGTCCTCGTCCCCTTCATCGTCGATATCGTCTGGCTCAGACTTTCGAGCCGCCGGCGAGGGTGGCTCATCCTGAATGCGACGCTGAGCTTTTACGCTGCCAGCTGACACGCTGACAAAATCTTCCTGATCTTCTTCGAACATGATCTCGCTGAAGTCATCATCAAAGTCCACAGTGTGGCCAGTGTTATCTCCAGTGTCACCTGCTGGTGCAGCCGTTTCGATTTCATCACGACGACCGCGCCCGCGGCCGCGACCACCACGTCGTCGCCCCCGACGACGTGGCGCAACGTCTTCGCTCTCCGCGCGTGCTGCAGGAGCTGCCGGAGCCGCTTCAACGATCTCGTCTTCTTCGTCATCATCGTCGTCATCAATATCTACGGCGATGGGACGCGATGCTGACGCAGCCGCTGGTTTCTTTTTTGCCTCGTCGTCCCAAACCCAGCCTTCAAGTTCATTCCAATGCTCATCATCAGCTGACGGCGATTTGCGACCGGCATCAACCGCTTTTGCTGCCGGCGGACGATCTGGACCACGGCTGTCAGCACGAGTCGACCTGCTCTCCTGTGGACGACCACCCCGAGGTGCAGGGCGATCGTCGCGAGGTGCCGAGCGCTCATCACGTGCAGCTGGGCGCTCATCACGTGCAGCTGGGCGGTCATCACGTGCAGCTGGGCGGTCATCACGTGCTGCCGGGCGGTCATCACGACGGTCGCTGCGATGACTTGAGGAAGGACGTTGCTCTTCACGCGACTCACCAGAAGCCCGACCTGAGCGTGCCGGATTGCTTCGCGAATCAACACCACGCTCATTCCGCGCCGGCCCGGATACACGCGCTGCCGGAACCGCCTTCTTTGGAGCGGGAACGATTACATCGTCTCCGAAATCCAGTTCGGCATCGTCCAGCTCGTCTTCTTCTTCCTCTTCATCGTCTTCATCATCATCCTCGAAGTCTTCTTCATCGTCCTCTTCGTCTTCTTCATCCTCATCATCTTCGTCACCGAAGTCGAAGTTCTCGTCGTCTTCCTCTTCGTCTTCATCATCGACTACGACGTCATCATCGTCATCATCGTCTGAAAACACGATGAGATCATCGAGGTTTTCTTCGAAGCGATTCGGCGCGGAAGTCACGCTGGAACTTCCGACATCTGTCGCAGAAAAAGCCTGCACAGACTCAGCACGATCCGCAGACATTTGCGGGTTTGTACTGCCAGTCTGGATCGCAGATTTGTTGTCGTCATAGTCATCAAACAGCACTTCGCCGCCGACGTCGGCGGGATTCATGTTGAGACCGAAAAAAGACTCTGCCAGATACTTGGCAGCGTCTTCAGATTTGTGTTTGTGCGAATCTTCGCCCGGACCAGTCATTTCATCCATCTTTCAATCTCGGATTCGTCCCTCCTGTAAAAAGAAGCCACAGGACGGGAATAGCGCACGCAGGCTACTCCGACGCGAGCAGGAATGCAATTCGAGACCGTCAGAGTGGGAAAATCGGGTGCGGCGGTGAATTTTGCTGAGAGTGCAGTCTGCGTTGATTCTGGGGCGGGCGAAGCTCCTGCCAAGCCGAGGAAAACTGCCGAAACGCCCGGCTCGGCAGGAGCGTCGCCCTCCAGAATTCGCTATCGAACGCGACTACACCCGGAAAATCCCGTGATTATACCGGTTGAAGCAGACTAACAACGAGGGAGCAATCGCTGAACCCCGTGCTTGGTTGTTGACGCATCACGGCGTGCGAAATGCCACAGACAGAATGCAGTGCTCCAGGGGAAAACAACCAGTGAGTTCTGGAAAACTGGATCGTCTTTACCGAATTGCTGGCAATTGACTTTACCGATTACAACGCCCGTACCGATAGTAACGACACAGTTGCTTCACCAACAGCGGCATCGCGCGCTGCTTGTTTCGTAGCTGATTCGGACAATGAACAAAGGGGTAGGCACATGTGGAATTGGCGAGACCGACGTTCTCAAAATCGCTCCCGGAATCCACTGGCCGCTGCTGCAGAGTCTATCCAGGTTCTGGAAAACCGTGCCTTGCTTGCAGGCAATGTCCTCGCCAGTCTGAGCGCTGGGAATCTGTCGGTCACGGGGGACGCCGCTGACAATCAGATAGAAGTGACCGTTGCCAACAATCAGGTGGTTCTGCGTGGCCTGAGTAACACCACAATCAATGGATCAACTGCTCTGTTCGTGATTGCGGCCAACACTGACACGGCACCAGGGAATATCACGATTCAGACCGGTGCCGGAAATGACACGGTCATCTTCAGTCGTAACGTAAAAGTCTCGGGCAGTACCTGGCTCGACGGCGGTGCCGGAGACGATGCGCTCAGCGCGAGCGGAGCCACGTTTCGTCAGACGGTCAGCATCTATGGTCGTGCCGGCAATGACACCATCAGTGTGCAGAATACCACGACAGAAGGCTTGCTGCGGATCAAAGGCAATTCCGGTGACGACCTGATCAGTCTTACCAACCTGACGGCCAATGGTGAGATTCGCATTAAGGGAAACTCGGGCGCTGACGGAGTTTCATTGAATAACGTGACGGCCAACTCAAGCACAAAGATAAATACCGGCACAGACGACGACAATCTCGTGATTCGAGCATCAACTCTGAACGGAGCACTGCAAATCCGCACAAGGCAAAGTTCGGACATGCTGCTGATGGACGGAAACACGGTCGGTGGTCCCGCCTTGATCAATATGGGCCGCACCAGCGACTCACTGCTGATACGAAATATCAATACATTCAACCGTCCATTTCATGTTCAGGCGGGCGACGGAAATAACGACGAGGTCGACCCGGGCGCAGCGACCGTGTTCAACGCCAGTCACAGCGTCAGCAAATCCGAAGGATCTACGGTGTCTGCGTCGCAGACGGCTCGCATTGATGCTCCCACAACCGGCCTGATCGCCCGCGCAACGGCGGCCGATGCCGCCACCACAGCATTGATTGGTCTGACATTGGCACTAGACAATTCGGCCAACACCACCGAAGCCTCCGTCGGCGGTGCCATGATTACACGCAATGCCGGTTTTGAAGTCGCGGGGAACACTTTCCCCGGAGCCACCGTCACACTGGATACCGATAACAACGGGGTTTTTGACAATGGCACAATGACAGCGGACAGCCTCGGGCACTTCGCGATGATGGTCACGCTTCAAAGGACAGATCTGAACACTGCGACAGCGACAAACGACCAGTTAAACGGACTCAACAAGATCAAGGTGCGTTCGACATTTACCGGTGTCGGCACAGCGGATTCTTCAATCGACGTGGATTTTGTCCCCGCGACTGACAAGATCGTACGATTCGTAACAAACGAAGGCACATACGAAGTGGAGATGTTCAACGGGCTGACGCCGAATACCGTTGCAAACTTCCTGGGCTACACGGCGCGATATACAGATGCCATTGTCCAGCGGTCAGTGAGCAACTTCGTAATTCAGGTTGGACGCTACACGGTCAACGACAATCAGCTTTCCGAAATCATGAAGGACGCGAATATCAATAACGAGTTTAACAGTGCTACCTCGAATATCCGTGGGACGCTGTCGATGGCAACGCCTGGCAATAACATTAACGGCGGGTCCAGTGAATGGTTTGTCAATACGAACAACAACGCCACGACTCTTGATGCTGTGCCGCACACCGTCTTTGGTCGCGTGATCGGGAACGGGATGACTGTTGTCGATAAGATTGCCGCCTTGACCGTGACGGATCTTTCGACTGCTACAGGAATCGGTGATTCAACCAACGGTCCTGTGAACACTGTGCCGATGCGCGTTCCGTTTACGGCAACATCCAAGGCGCTCACTGGCACGGTTTCCACCACCGCCAACATCGCCACAATCACTGGTGTCGGCACGAAGTTTCTCACAGAGCTCCACGGCAATGTGCCCAGTCTGGGCAGTAGCACAGGTTCGCGGATCAATATCGGCACGAATACATTCCGTGTCTTGTCTGTCGAAAGTGATACCAGCCTGACGCTCGATACGACTCCTACATCGCCGGTGACACCGAGGATTCCTACAACAACGGCCACCGCACAAGCCGCAAAAACCGACAACTTTGCTGATGACAACTTCGTCCGCTTCTCGTCAGTCGCGGAAATTCTGAGTGTCTGAGGGGCTTGTTATTCTGAGAAGATTTTTGGCAACGCATGATTTTGAGGTCGATCCAATGTAGACCGACTTCGCCGAAGTCGGTACGGCAGATTTCAGCGAAATCTGCTTACTTGTTTCGGCAGCGGGCGAAGCCCGCGCCAAGCACTATTGATTCCTGCCCCCTTTTCCAAGCCTCACACCTTGGGTTCCCAGCCGGGTTCGTACTCGCGCTGCCACAATTTCATGGCCGATTCGTTTGCCAGCACATGGCCGTTGGAGGGATTGCAGCGCAGCGAATCACCAGTGCGGTGAGCGATGTTTCCCAGATGACAAAGCAGTGTCGATTTATGCCCTTCCTCGATCTCCGAATGCAGACGTTTTGGGTCATTGTTACGGACGGCATCGATAAAGTTTTCGATATGTGGCGTCAGACCATCGGTGCCGTCCACGTTGGTCACTTCTTTGGCTTTCTCATCGAAGATTTTGTAGCCCCATTCGCTTAAACGCAGCGTGCCTTTGTCGCCATGAAACGTCGCGCCAAAACCTGATCCATCTGCTCCGTAACGATTGCAGCTCAGACATTCCCAGACAATCTGTTTCCTGCCTTCAAATTCGAACGAAACGACATGTGTGTCTGCCGTTTGTTGATCGTCTTCAAAACAGTAGCGGCCTCCGGACGACACGACGCGAATCGGATAATCGACCTGTAGTCCCCAGCGCGACAGGTCGATGGAATGGATGCCGTTGTTGCCGAGTTCCCCGTTGCCGTAATTCCACA
>JAYSPO010000357.1:0-1692 GCA_043722015.1 Candidatus Kuenenia sp.
CCGCCGGGTGCAGTCACCGATTTCGGTAGGTCCTGCTTGCCGAGCAGGACTGCGCGGCCACGCCGCGACCCGCGACCAGTCGCGTTCAAAAGGACGGCCACGCGGCGACGTGGAGCGGGTGTGCGACCCATGGCGGTTCGCCTTGCGGCGAAAGTCCTTTCCGGCAGACCTGCTTTATCAATCATCGGCGACTGCACCCACCTCCGCTTCTGGTATCGGTTTCAATGGAACTCTCGCACAGATCTCTTACAATCTGCCGCATGATTTCTGCCGGAATGAGGCGCAAGGACTCGACTCGGAGAGTCAAGCTACGAAATCACGATCAAGGAAATTCTGCGATGACGATGAGACGTTTTATTTCGCGACGCTGCGGATTGTTGATGCTGATCGCGCTGAGTCTGCTCATTCCTTCCACGTCTGCCGACGACAACGCAACGTCAGCTGGATTCATGACCAACTGGCATCAATGGCGAGGGCCGAATGCCAATGGCTCGGCGGCTGAATCTGCGACGCCGCCTGTAAGTTGGGATGCGAAAACCAACATTCAATGGACCGTAGATCTGCCCGGTGATGGTTCCGCCACCCCGGTCGTGTGGGGCGATCAGGTGTTTGTGCTGTCGGCGGAGAAAACCGATCGCAACGCAGAAACGCCAACGGTGCCGCATCCCACGGCAAAAACAATTCCGCCGAATTTGTACTATCGCTTTATCGTCACCAGTGTTGACCGTCGCAACGGCAGCGTGTTGTGGCAAAAAGTGGCCACGGAACAAGTGCCGCACGAAGGGCATCACGATTCGCATACCTATGCTGCAGGTTCGCCGACTACCGATGGCGAACGACTCTACGCTTCATTCGGCTCACGCGGAATCTTCTGCTATACGCTGGCTGGCGAACTGCTGTGGCAAAAGGACCTGGGTGACATGCTCACACGCTTTGCCTGGGGCGAAGCAGTCACGCCCGCTTTGGCTGGCGACGCTCTGATCGTCAACTGGGATCAGGAGGAGGGATCGTTCGTGGTCGCGCTGGACACCAAAACCGGCGAGGAACGCTGGCGAAAAGAACGCCCCGACGAAAAGACGTCCTGGAATACGCCGCTGGTCGCTGAATTCGAAGGCCGGATGTTCGTGATTCTGAACGGATCAGGAAAAGCACGAGCCTACGACGTGGCAAACGGCGATGTCGTCTGGGAATGTGGCGGACAGACCACGAACGCAATTCCAACAGCTCTGAGGTTTGGCGACAACGTGATTTGCATGAGCGGCTATCGCGGGGCAGCGTCATTTTCGATTCCATTGAGTTCGAAGGGCGATGTGACAGGCACCGACAAGGGCGATGTGACAGGCACCGACCAGATTCGCTGGAGTCATCCCGCAGGCACGCCTTACGTTCCGTCCCCGACACTTGCAGGTCGTCGGCTGGTCTTCACAGGAGCCAACTCAGACATCCTGACCTGCCTGGATGCCGAAACCGGCAAGGCACTGATCGAACGTCGTCGCATCCCGGGCGTTGGCGGATTCTATGCCTCACCGCTGGCCGCGAACGGGCATCTGTACTTTGTCGGCCGTGAAGGCACTGTGGCGGTACTGAAGGACAATGAGACTCTGGACGTTGTAGGCACGAATTCACTGGAAGGGCTGTTTGATGCATCGCCCATTGCGGTCGGAAAACAGCTCTTTCTGCGAAGCTGGAATA
>JAYSPO010000358.1:0-1283 GCA_043722015.1 Candidatus Kuenenia sp.
CATGCGTTTTGACGTAGTGAGTGTCGGCGACGTCAGCAGTCGCACGACCGGGGTCAATCCGCAGGCCATGGTCGAAAGCATCGGGCAGCACCATTTTGAAATCACGAAGCCCTTCTGGTTCAATGGCACAACTTTTCTCACACAGCCGGGACATGGCACGATCCAGGCATCTCAGGCCCCGCAACGCGTCATGAGCGCTGTCGGGGTGGCCATGCCGCTGCTGCGTCCGCTGTCCGATCGCATGGCATGGGAAGAGGTGACTCGTCGGCAGGCTCAGATCGATCATGCTGTCGCGGAAGACGTTACCCGGACTGTGCTGCCAAAGGTTGATCGCCTCGTCGATCAGGAATTTGCTCAAGTGGGACGGCAGCTCGCCGATCTTCGGGAGCAGGTCCGATCGACTCTCGGGACCACACCCATGAGGTGGGTTGCTCGGTCGTCGGAAGCATCGTTTTCCATCGCTGCAATTCCACTGAATCCGGAAGCTGTCGAACGTGGATTACCTGATTCGCTGCCCGTCAATGTGCCGCAACTCGGGGACGGGGAAGAAGTCGCGTTCGCAATTTCCGAGTCTGTCGCAACCGCATTGCTGGAACAGTATGTGCCCGGCGGGCTGACACTGACCGATACGCAGGTGGAAAAAGCCGCAAAGGTCTGGAACCAAGCGGGGGATGAAAAATGGTCGTCCGTATCATTAATCAACTTGTTTCACGAAATCGAACGCAATGCGTCGGCAGAACCGAAGGAATTTTCAATTCAGCTTGCAAAGGTACAGCCGATTGCCATTCGCTTTGATCGCGGCGATGTCTGTATCGAAACGTCATTTCAGATTCTCCCGAAACACGCAGCACCAAGCGGCTGGATGAAGACGACATGGCGAATGCGGGGTCAGGGTGTTTCTGACGATCAATGGGCCGTGGCCCTGCATCAGGTCGATGTCGGTGATGGTGGCGATGCTGGCGATTCCATCCCGGTGACTGACGTTCAAGAGCCTGAACCGAACCTGGCGAGTCCCGAACTTCGGATTCCATCGGATATGACATTTGAACCTGCGGATGGGTTCGAGCCTGTGGATAAAGCTCCTGACTCCGGCACTGATGAAATTCAGGTGACAACTGTTGAATCCGGTACCGTGTGGATGTCAGTCGTCAAGGACGCGACGCAGTCGCTGTTGAAACAAATCCCTGCTGCCACCCTGCCAAAAGAATTCGATCTACCGACATCGCTGCCCGGATCGCCGAGGATTCGTCTCATCCGAATCGAATCTGCGGGCGGCATCCTGC
>JAYSPO010000359.1:0-7958 GCA_043722015.1 Candidatus Kuenenia sp.
GTCAAATGTCCCCCCAAAGATTCCCATCCGCATAATGTCACCTGCTTTCCGTCTTGACCGCAGTAAATATCATGCGAGCAGTCGAAATTGATGTATTTCTTTGGCGAGCGGGGGATGTCAATCCCCTGATTGACCGCGTGGACACTGCAAAAATCAGGGGACTCACGTCCCCCGCTCGCCCAACGCAGCCTCAGTCCAACCCGCGTGAAGTATATCCTGCCGATAGTATCAGCTTTTCCATTTCTTTCACTGGCACAGCCTGCGGCAGGTGCGAGTTTACGGTGATGTTCTCCGAATAGCTCAAAGAGAGAAACTGCTGAAGATTCAACGTCTGGGTCGTCGATTCTATGCGTGTCGCATCCTTAACTTTATAGACGACGAAAGCCCTCCCAGGAATGAATAGCCATGACTTCAACTGTTTCAACTCGGATGAATGGCACCAAAACCTGCTCGAAGGATGCCACGATGTTGTCATCCGACTCACGCATGTCATTGATATCCTGAAAGCGTGTCATCAAGCTGATGTGCCATTGCCTCGACGCCTGCGACTTGTTGGCGTCGCTGAGGATATTCCGGCCCCTGTCACTGTGAGAGCGGTGGGATAGGTTTCCCGTAGCTTGACTCTCCGAGTCGAGTCAGCCAACTCAGCCGCCACCGAAAAAAGCCGCCGAAGTAAAGACTGTTGCGCCGCAACAGTCTTCCGACGGTGGAGTGCAGGCAGGCAACATCCTGCGCTTGAATGTTCACAAACCAAAACGGCGGTGAAGCAGGACGGAATTTCGTGGCAGCGCGCCTCGCCGAAAGCCGTGTGAACTCCCGGACGCCCGGGCGCTGTCAGTCGTGCTATCCACGCGATCCTGAATCGTGATCCGCACCCGCTGCATCGCAACCACAATGAAAACGCTGTTGTTTGTCGAACTGGGGCAGTGAAGTTCGCGGGAAAACGGAAGAAATCGGCGGAGAGTGTTGGCGAGGTCGCGTTTTCCAGGGAACGGAGTCGTTTCCGCGGCTGGGTTAGCTACGCTTACTGTTGAAAACATGTTGCAAATGAGTCAAGTTCCTGGGTGCGATGGCGGAACGATTGAATCCAGGATGGACATTCATGTCCGTCGTATGGCCATAAAACACGGTCGAAGCGATGGTTATTGGACCTTGACAGCCGCTCGATAATGCGACCGTGTTTGGTCAATATCTCGGACATGAATGTCCAGGCTACAGGAATCGCAGCTTTTGATATGACGTTGCCGGACTACAATCGTCATTGAGATTTTGGATCACCAGACCCTGTAAGACTGTCAGCATGGCTACTGCATCAATCAATCTTGAATCGCAGATTTTGGAACTCGAACGAATTCGCAGCCGATGTGTTTCCGCGCGGGAGGCGGTACATTCTGTGCGGCAGCGGTTGGCGGAGCTGACCGATCAGGAATCGGAGTTGACGGCCTCCATTCACAGTCGGCACGAATCAGAAATGCGTGCGCAACTGGAGCGAATGGCCCAGGATGTTCGGGATCGTCTGATGCAGTCCGAACACGACATCAGCATCGCGCGCGAAGCGGCTCTTGGATCGCGCGAACGTAAGTTGAGTGACCTGGCGGCGGCGCTCAAAGAGGATGTTGCCACGTTTCGCCAGAAACTGCAGAGCGAACTCTGGGTCCTCCAGTCCGTATGTGACGAAGCGAATGAAGACACTCCGGTGCGCGAAGCCGAACGTGCGCATGAAATCTTTCAGACGCAGCAGACGTTCGCGGCCCAACAACTGCGCGATCTGGATGCCCGAGTTCAATTCACTGACAAGTATCTTGATCATTGCCATGCAGGCACGGATGCAACATTACCGCCCGTCAATGTGCCAATCAAGGGCCGTGAAGCCAGCCACACGCTCGCGATGGAACAATGCGATCTGGCCATGGCATCAGCCGGCGTGATTGATCGCCAGAGTCTGCCGCAGTGGATTTGCGGGCTCCGAGTCTGGGGACTGACGCTCTTGATTTTCGTCGTCGTGGCCATCGTCGCGACCGGTGTTCGCGCCGACTTGCGTTTGTTCCTGAATCCTGAACTACAAAAGCCGGATTGGCAATGGTTTGGAGTGTCCTGCCTGATCGGCGCCGCGACTGCCGTGTTGTTTGGAGCAGTGTCGCTCGTATTGGTGCAGTCACGGCTCCGAACGGGTTATGAGGAAATGCTGCAGCATGTGGCGAACGCGAAAGCCGCGATCGAATACTGGACGCAAAAAGGTCAGCAGGAATTGAAGCGCGTCGATGCGGCGGCGGAGACATGGAAGACTGCCATGGTGCAACACCGCGAACAACACTCGGCGAAGCTACAGAAAGCAGCGGACGAGAAAATCCGCGAACGCATGGGGACTTACAACGATCACGTCTCACGGCATGAAAAGCTGTCTCAGGAGCAAATTACGGCAAACGACGCGGAATCGTCGCGGCAACAATCGGCGGTCGAGAACTGGCGTGGACAGGAGATCGCCCGGATTAAGGCGACACTGAAATCCCAGCACGATCAGTCGCTGGCCGCGCTGGTCACTCGCACTGCGGCGGCGCGCAAGTCACTGCTCGCCGACGAATCCACTGCAATTACGCAGTGGAAGGCGGATATCGCCATCGCACGGGAACTGGCACGCAACAGTCGCGAGCGGGTCGCCGCATATCCGCGCTGGTCGCAGATGAAAGGTTCCAACTGGAATGTCCCGACGTCGCTGCCCGAAGCGTTGCCGATCGGTGACTTGCTGGCAACGCTTCCCGCGCCGCCCCAGGGCGACGGCGGACAGCCAGATGCGAATTTGTGCCTTGAATTGCCCGCCATTCTGAATTTTCCGCGCGATACGTCGATCGTGATCGAACACGATGCGGCAGGTCGCGAACCGGCTCTGGAATTTGTGCGTTCAATTCTGTTGCGGTTGCTGACCAGCATCATGCCAGGGCGAGTTCAATTTACGCTCATCGATCCCGTGGGACTGGGTCAGAGCTTTTCCGCGCTGATGCACCTTGCAGACTTTGACGAACTCTTGATCAGTAACCGCATCTGGACCGATGCAACTCAGATTCGCGATCGTCTGCAAAAAGTGACCGAACACATGGAGAGTGTCTTTCAGACATATCTTCGCAGTGAATTTGAATCGATCGAAGACTACAACGCCGCTGCGGGCGAGGTCGCGGAACCGTATCATTTTGTGGTCGTCGCCGGATTTCCCGCTGCGTTCACCGAAGAGGCGGCTCGGCATCTGACCAGCATTCTCACCAGTGGCCCGCGGTGTGGTGTGCATGCGATCGTGACATGGTCGCCGAATCAGCCGATTCCACGTTCGCTCGACATCAACGATCTGCACGAATGCTGCACGGAGTTTACGGTCACAGATGGGCATGTCGTTCCGCGCCTTGCGACGCCGAGCTCAACCGAATTCGAACCACTCGCACCACCGGATTCCGCCAACTATGTCAGCCTGGTCCGCGCTGTCGGCGAACAGTCGCGAGACGCGCGGCGGGTTGAGGTGTCGTTTAGTCGGATCGCTCCGAAACCTGACGCCATCTGGAGCCAATGTTCTGCCGACGGACTGGATATTCCGATCGGCCGGGCGGGTGCAGCGCGGCTGCAGTTTATGCGACTGGGACGTGGTACCAGTCAGCATGTCCTGGTGGCTGGAAAGACGGGTTCCGGAAAATCCACGCTGTTGCATATTCTGATCACGAATCTGGCGCTGTATTATAGTCCGGACGAAATTCAGTTTTATCTGATCGACTTCAAGAAGGGCGTTGAATTTCGCACCTACGCCGCCAACAAGCTGCCTCATGCCCGCGTCGTGGCGATTGAAAGTGATCGCGAATTCGGATTGAGCGTTCTCGAACGCCTCGACGAAGTGTTACAGGAACGCGGTGAGTTGTTTCGCATTCGAGGCGTGCAGGATGTGCCTTCCTTCCGCCGACAGTTCCCTGACGAACGCATGCCGCGGCTGCTCTTGTTGATTGATGAGTTTCAGGAATTCTTCACGACGGAGGACCGTGTTTCGTCCCGCGCATCGTTATTGCTGGACCGCCTGGTTCGGCAGGGCCGAGCATTCGGAATCCACGTTCTGCTTGGTTCGCAGACACTGGGAGGAGCATACTCACTGGCCCGCAGCACAATGGGCCAGGTGGGCGTGAGAATTGCATTGCAGTGCAGCGAAAGCGATGCACATCTGATTTTGAGCGAAGAAAATTCTGCGGCCCGCCTGCTGACGCGCCCCGGTGAAGCGATCTACAACGACGCCAACGGGATGGTCGAAGGGAATCATCCGTTTCAGATCGCGTGGCTGGATGAAGCGAAGCGGGAATCAATGATCCTCGCCATGATTCAGCGGCCCGACTATCACCGAAATTCCGACAGCCGCATGATTGTGTTTGAAGGCGACGTGGCCCCCAGCCTGGAACTCTGCAGCCCGCTCAACGCATGGCTTTCCAGGACGCCGGATGCCACGCGACACTTTGTTGATACCCTGCCCGCATGGATCGGCGAACCCGTGGCAATCGCCGCGCCCATGTGCGTGGAGTTTCGACGATCTGGTGGCCAGAATGTGTTGATTGTGGGTCAGGAAGGAGATCTGGCCGACACAATTCTGGCATCCACGATTGTGAGCTGGTCGGTTGGTTCTGCCAAGCCATCGGCCGACAGAACTTCGCAGCTGATCTTGCTGCACGATGGACGAGATCGAGCGTCACAGGCAAGATTTGCCGACACGTTTACGCCGGAGATCGCAAGGCGGTTTCGACTTGCCGACGTCAAAGAAGCAGATGCCGTCGTCAGAGATCTCTGGCAGCAGATGACAGCTCGGGAAAACGGAGAGGCTCCGCCTGACAGTCCCGAATTGATTTTGGCGATCCGCAACATCGGGCAATTCCGTTCGCTGCGGCGCGATGAAGACGATTATGGAATGTCGGGCTTCGGGGCGGCGAAGGAGGCGACGCCAGCGACGATGCTGGGTGACCTGATACGCAAGGGGCCGTTGGTGGGAATTCATGTGATGATCTGGTCCGACACGTTCAGCAACGCCATGCGCTGGTTATCGACATCGCTGCTGCGTGAATTCGACAACCGCATTGCATTTCGTCTGAATCAGACAGATTCGGCCAGTCTGATTGATACGCCTGTCGCTGCGGTCCTCAGCCCGGGTCGCGCGATTTTGTATCGCGATCAAACGGGAACCGCAGACCGCTTCCGTCCGTTCAACTGGCCTTCCGATGAATGGCTGCAATCCGTCAGCGGCGCAAACGAAGCTCCAGGAGATCAGCTGGAATTCGACATTGATGAAATGACGATTGAGTAACTTTGGAGTGCGGTGACTCGTCACCGCTTTCTTTTTCCGTAAGCCATGGTTCAGATCCCCACGGACCGAACGGGACCGATACGATGTCGCTGGAAAAAGAAAGCTCCGAGAAGTCGGAGCACTCCAAATCCAGCCACGACATATTTCACCTACAGATACGGCAGAAATCCGCACAGCACATTTTGGCGGCTCTGCAGTTTCTCAATCATCTGATTGAGTTCACGCATCTCGGGAATGGATTCACGGCGAATGGAAGGGCCGCCTTGCGGGAGTGGTTTTCCATTGGCGTCCGTCTTTAGCCTGCCATCATCATCTTCAGAATTGCTGCCGGGACTGTTATACCCAGGATATGTGGTCGGGGCGTCGTGCTGCACAGTGTCCTGCGATCGTGGTGTTGGCAGAGGATTCTGGTGATTGGTCCAGCGGAAATTCCAGACCAGCAACACCAACAGGCAAGCGGCCACGACGCTTCCAGCGACCTGCGCACGATCGGCCCAGCGTCCATAGCGCACCTGTTTGTGCATATTCAGCACCACACGCTCACGGAGACCGGAAGTCAACTGAGGCAACGTACCGGCTGCTTGCAGAAGATTGTGCTCCGGCAGCGATGGTTCCGGTATCTTCAGAAATGGATCATTCATATTAGTTACACTTCCAGTTCAAAAAACGGCAAGAAAAACAGCAGGCGTGAAAATTTTGGGGGACTATCGGACAAGTGGTTCAAGGTTTCGCTGGAGTTTTTCCATGGCATAACGATATCGGCTGGCCACAGTGTTCTGGGACAGTCCAAGTGCTTCGGCGATTTCAGCAAACGTCAATTCTTCCCAGTGCTTGAGAATGACGACTTCATATTGATTCTTTGGAAGAGTCTTCAGCATCCGCCGCACGGTGTCAGCTGTTTCCTCGTGAACAATCTGTGATTCCACACTTTCTTCGCCTGAACCGCGTTCGGCAACTTCCAGACCCGTCCCTTTTCGCTTCTGAATGATCCGCAAGGCTTCATTACGAACGGATCGGATCAGGTACGGCCACGGGGCGTTGGCTTTGGCCAGGAGCCGTGGTTTGAATGCAATCCGCGCGAAAGCCCCCTGTAAAGCATCCTCGGCATCAGGCTGATTTCCCGTAATCGTGATGGCAAACCGAACCAATCGCTGAGCCGCCAGGTCAAACATCTCCGTCAGCGCACGTTCAGGCTGCTCCGTCAGGCGATCGACGCAGTAGCGAAAATTTGCCTGAAAGTCAGAGGTTTCGTGTGGGCTCACGGTATTACCAAAAGTCGTTCTACCGGCAAGTTTGTCTGCCGAATCTGGAAATTCTCAGTGAGAACGATATTTTCCCGAGCCGGAAATGGCCAGTGAAGGCATAAAAACTGTGTTTTGCGGGCGACTCGCAAATCTTAACTCAGTCCAATTGAAAGGGATTTTCTGTGTTTAACACCGTGGCCGTGGCTGGCGCGACTGGTGCCGTAGGGCGAATTATCCTGCAATTGCTGGCGGAACGTCAATTCCCTGCAAAGAACTTTCGCTTCCTGGCCTCCGCACGCAGCGCCGGGCAGATCATCGATTTCGGCGGTAGACAGATTACCGTCGAAGAATTAACCCACGACTGCTTCAAGGGCATCGATCTGCTCATCGGAAGCACTCCGGATGAAACAGCGGCCGAATTCTTCCCGTCGGCCATCAAAGCCGGTTGCAAGGTTATTGACGAATCCGGCTACTGGCGGATGAATCCGGACGTCGCGCTCGTGGTGCCGGAGATCAATCCACAGGCAGCACTCGATGCGAAAGGAATTATCTCCAGTCCCAACTGTTCGACCACACAGATGGTGCTGGCTCTGAAGCCCCTCCACGATGCCGCAAAAGTTCGCCGCGTCGTCGTAAGTACCTACCAGGCCACAAGTGGAGCAGGCTTGCAGGGCACAGCCGATCTGCTGGCCGGTAGCCGCGCAGCGCTGGAAAACGCTGACTATCAGTACAAAATTTTCAAGCATCCGATTGCCTTCAACGCAATTCCCCAGATCGGCGGCTTCAAGGAAAATGGATACACCAGTGAAGAACTGAAAATGGTGTATGAGACTCGGAAGATTCTCGGGGACGAATCGATTCAGGTCTGTGCAACCTGTATCCGCATCCCGGTTTCCAATTGTCACAGCGAAACAGTGAATGTGGAAACGGAACGACCGCTTTCCGCTGAAGAAGCTCGTACCCTGTTCGCCGCAACGCCAGGTATCACCGTGATGGACAACATTGAGCTGGGACATTACCCAATGCCATCCAACTGCGACGGAAGTGATCAAGTGTTTATCGGGCGAATCCGCAAGGACATGTCGCATCCGAACTGCATTACATTCTGGTGCGTCTCAGACAACCTTCGCAAAGGCGCAGCCACCAACGCCGTTCAGATCGCTGAATTGCTGGCAAAACATCAGACTTAGTTGTCAGGATTCGGGATTCAGCGAAGGTCAGATTTCTGATACTCCGTTCGGACACAAGTGGCGTGTCGCCGGATTCGTGAGAATTCGGCAGCGGCCATGTCCCAGATTCAACTACGCGACCCCATCCAGCTCGGGGACTGTCGTTTTAGTCCCCAAGGTCGGTATTTTCGTTTAACGGCGAGCCGCAGGCGTAGGCGAAACCCAGCACTG
>JAYSPO010000360.1:0-3674 GCA_043722015.1 Candidatus Kuenenia sp.
TCGGCAGAGCAAACGAACGTCGTTCCCAGAGCCAAATTACCTGAAAAAGAAAGCGGTGACGAGTCACCGCACTCCAAACGTCGCTTGTTTAGGGGCTAGTAAGCCGCACTTGCACTTCTGCAAGTTTCGAAGCCCGGTATCCATTCGATGCCGGGCTTCTTTACTCGCAATTTCCAGGATTGACGTACGAAACGCTTTAACGATACCTCAGACAGTTGGCATTCGCTCGTTTGACTGCGGGCTCAGCGGGCCGCGATTGTTCTATTTGATATTTCATATTTGAAATACGAAATACGAAATACGAAATACGAAGCGCGGGGCGTTGCCCACGCGGTTAAACGAATTTGCAATCCTCAACCGCCCGAGGTATAAAAGTCGTCGTCTTTCACCTGAGTTACGCACATCTGGCGACCTTGTCCTGTTTGCGTTGACTCTCTGCATAAGGGTCAGTCCACCGGTCCTGCGGCGCGCCCCGGAATCGTTGGCAGATCCGGCAGGAAATCGTCAGGGAGTGCCTTGAAAACAGCTGCTGCCGAAATTCTTTCCTGCTCGAGCCCGAGGAACCGTGTAGTGTTTCGGTATCAGAAGTCGCACGAAAGTTTTGGCGACTTCACCCCTCTCGCGAAAGGTTTTATCTATGCGTTTGCTTGTAGCGCTTTCAACTGTGGCCGTGATTGGACTGTCTTCAACCGCGATGGGTTTTGAATCAGCCCCATCGCCGATTTCCTCAGGCAACCTGACTCAGTCAGTGCAGTCTCTGAAAATTCGCCAATCGTCAACGCAGGCGGATGAGTTCTCGGTTGTTCAGAGTGGCCGTGCTGGCGGATTTTTTGGTCGCCTGATGGAAATGGAACGCCGCAAGAATGCATGGCTGCGTGGCATGATCCGTTAGCGGATTCCGGTGCCGGCCCTTCCGACCGGCTGTGTTCCCCGAAGAGTCAGAGTTTTTCACGAAATATCTGATTTCAGGCGGGTCATTTTGCAGAGTTTTCTGAACGGAAACCTGTTCTCGAAAAGCTGCAGATTTCAGTAGCAAGACGACTTTTCGTTTTGTAACATTGTGTTCGTTCCTGGTGGTTTCCTCAGCCAGTGTGAAATGTTGAAGCAATCGTTTCAGCATTGCAACCTGAACTCTGAAAGGCCGTTTGATACTGCGGGCAAGGATTCAAGACAAAATTGCGAATCCCGCCCGAAACCAGCGTCTGATACCCGGATCGATAGTAACGCGGCAAACTCGAAATGAGGTTGCCGCGTTTTTTTACGCGCCAACGGAATCTCACAGGTGGTTTCTCGCCGTTGGCCAGCTCGGCCTCTGGCTCAAGCTGTGGCGGGTGGCAACAACCCTCATGCAACCTGGGCACTTAATGCGTCCAGCAACCCGGAGGGCTTCCAGGTGGGGAATTCTGCCTGCCGCTGCCACACTTTGATAACTGCCACTCGTGCAACCCGCATATTCCCACTTCTCAGCGGTTGAGGACGGTGTGATGTGATTGCGAATCATTTGTTTTCCCGAAGAGAACATCCGATGTGGCCTACGCTTTTCACAGCGCTCAAGTCTCTGTTAATTCAATCACGTGTTTCCACAATCGCACACCAGTAAATCGAAGCAAATCATGGCTACTCAAATTCTTGTCGTTGACGATTCTCCAACCGATCGCCTGTTCATCGGACATTTTCTTCGGCGACACCCCGACTTCACAGTCACGTTCGCAAAGGACGGCATTGACGCAATCGAGTTAGTAAAAAGTCAGCCACCGGCATTGATCGTGTCGGACCTGCGAATGCCCGGAATGAATGGCCTGGAATTCGTCAAGGAACTCAAAGCTCGGGATCTGAACATCCCCGTCATTCTCATGACGAGTTTCGGCTCAGAACAGATCGCTGTCGATGCTCTGACAGCAGGTGCTGCCAGCTACGTTGCAAAGCGTAATCTGGAATCTGAACTGGTCAGCACGATCCTGAGCGTATTGGCAATCACGGAGCGCCGGGCGAATCGCAGACGCACCCTCGAATGTCTTACGTATTCTGAATCGCACTTCGTGCTCGGCAACGACGCCTCGTCTGTGGCACACTTGATCAGTCATTTGCTGGACACTGCCGTGACAATGAAATTGTTGTCGGGCCAGGCGCAGACACAGGTTGGAATCGCATTGCAGGAAGCGCTTTCAAATGCGATTCATCACGGAAACCTGGAACTCGATTCTGAACTGCGCCAGGTTGATGAGAGGATTTACTATGCTTTGGCGGATCAACGCCGAACGCAGCACCCGTATGCCGATCGCAAAGTCTATGTTGACGCCACGCTGTCACGCAGCGAACTCAGTTTTGTCATTACCGATGAAGGCCCGGGATTTGACACGACAAAAGTCCTGGATCCTACAGCCGAAGTCAATCTGGATCGCATTGGTGGTCGTGGCTTGCTGCTCATCAGCAGTTTCATGGATGACGTGACCTACAATGACCGCGGAAACCAGATCACGATGACGAAATATGTCGCCGCAGTTGCATCAGAAGTGAACTCGCAGAAAAGTCTGCCCCGCAGTGAACGAATGCGAAAGGCAGTTGCCTGCAGTTGATATGCATCGCTCGGTAATTAAAGGGAACAAAGAAATATGGCCGCCACACGTATTAAGCAGCTTCGTGTTCTGCTGGCAGAAGACAATCCGGTCAATCAACTTTTCGCCACACGGCTGATTGAGAGGCAGGGCCACATCGTGCGTGTGGTTTCCAACGGTCAACTCGCCTTGAACGCAATACGTCACGAGAAGTTTGATGTTGTGCTCATGGATATCGGGATGCCGCTGATGGATGGTTTCGAAGCCGTCTCTGAACTGAGGCAACTGGAAAAACAGACTGGATGCCATCTACCTGTCATTGCCATGACGGCCAACGCGATGCCCGTTGATCGGGGTAAATGCCTGGCAGTCGGCATGGATGACTTTGTCAGCAAACCCGTTCAGGCTGCGGACCTGGCCGCTGCCATGACTCGTGTTTTTCAGGCCACTCCTCAAGCCCAGGCAGACATCGAGACGCCATTCGGTGTGGATACCGAGACAAACGAGACGCCAGCCTGTGATCTTGCAGCAGCACTACAGAAAAATGGCGGTGACAAAATCTTCCTGAAGGAGCTTGTGCAGCTCTTTCTCGACACGATTCCCGCACAACTTCAGTCACTTCAGACTGCGATGCAGGGTCGCGACAGGAAGCTGATTGGCGACGTCGCACATTCCGTCAAGGGATCTGTCAGGCATTTTCTGGCGGCCCCCGCGTATGACTCCGCAC
The DNA here is from genome assembly GCA_043722015.1 of Candidatus Kuenenia sp. Classification (GTDB taxonomy): domain Bacteria; phylum Planctomycetota; class Planctomycetia; order Planctomycetales; family Planctomycetaceae; genus SXXK01. The sequence continues at coordinate 3,283 of JAYSPO010000360.1, forward strand.
AACAACTGGAAATGATCAGCCGCTCTGGTGACATGGCGGTGATTGAGCAAACATACGAGCAGCTTCGGAGCGAAGTTCAGCGACTGCGAACAAGGCTGCTCGGCATGCTGTTCTCACTCCGGGAAGCCAGCCCGGATTCAGGAGCCTGATGACATGCCTCGTGCGCTGATCCCCGCAGATGACGTGCAGCGGTTGAACTCTCTTCATGAGTGCTGCATTCTCGACTCGTCGCCTGAGAAAGCATTTGACGACCTGACCGCACTTGCTGCACGGTTGTGCGACGCGCCCATTGCCCTTGTCAGCCTTGTCGATGCTGAGCGACAGTGGTTCATGTCGACCGTTGGAATTAAAGCGAAGGAAACGCATCGTGATTCCGCTTTTTGTGCGCATGC
>JAYSPO010000361.1:0-6562 GCA_043722015.1 Candidatus Kuenenia sp.
CAACTTTGGTCGTGGCGGTGGTTTGGCAACCACAGCAGAGACTAACGAATACCCACAACGCCCACCGGGATTTTGCCATGTCTATCGAGTCTTTCAGGGCGCGCACCCCAGACGGAGCAGGTCATAATGGATCCGGCCGATTATGCCAATGAATCCGCGTTCAACGCCTATGACTTCTTTCGGAACGGTACCATCTATTCTGGAAGTTCAAATTCTGCCAACGAATCGGAGTTAACGAGACAGCCGTCAAAAGGATGCGTCACGCGAAGTCTTGCAGTCAGGTCGGCCCTTCGGCTTGCGCCGACTTTAACGTGCGCACTATGGGAATCGTCGCGGTGAACTATTCAGAAAGATGACGGTCGTCGCGGATCAGAGAACTCAAGCAGCGTTTGTGCAGGATGTAGCGATTTCTCACCTGCGAACGCGGGTCACAAATTGCCACCCGAGAGTTCGAATAGAAATTCGTGATCGTACCGGTTGTAGCGGTTGGAACGGATTCTCTAAGGATCAGAAACCAGACAGCCGAAAATCGACGTGTGATCGTGCAGGTTGCGGTGGATTCTTCGCTCAACGGATTGGGCAATTTGATGGCGATGCATGCCAAGGAATGGCGGACAATTTGCATATTGGCGCTCCTGGCTTGTGGAAACGCAGGCGTGGGGGCATTGAACGCTGAGCCTCCGGCGCAGGCTGAAGTCCCATCGGACAGATCCGATCAGATCACACTTGCCGGGTTAGAGGAATTGGCATTGCAGTCAAATCCGACGCTACAGCAAGCTGTTGCCGCAGTAGATCAAGTCCGCGGCAACATGGTGCAAGCCGGCTTATATCCAAATCCTCAGGTTGGGTATCTTCGCACGGACGCCGACCGGGGTGGTCAAGCTCGCTCGTCCGGAGTGTTCTTCGGACAAGAAATCGTTACCGGGAAGAAGCGGCAGAAGGCTCAGGCGGTTGAAGCGAGGGAAGTCAATCGAATGACCTGGCAATATCAGGCGCAGGTTAAACGTGTCCTCAACGATGTCCGGATTCGGTACTACGACGTTTTGGGTTCGGAAAAATCTGCACAAGTGGCTCAGCGGCTGGTTGTGATTTCTGAGGATGGTCTGACGACCACCGAGAAACTCTACGAAGTGCGGCAGGCTTCCAGGGCCGATGTGCTGCAAGCGAGAATACAGCTCAAGACAGTGCGACTTACTCTGCGTGAAGCGGAGATTCGCCAACGAATGGCGTGGAAGCAACTCACACATGTGGTAGGCGTTCCGGAACTTGTCATGACTCCCGTTGAAGGGGAAGTCGATGGTGACATTCCCGAGCGGAATTTCGATACGACCTATCAGGAACTTCTGGCGGGCAGTCCTCAACTTCGTGCCGCTGAAGTACGTGTCAGTCATGCACGGGCGGAACTGGTGAGCGAAAAAGCTCAGGTCATTCCGAATGTCACACTGCAAGTCGTCGCTGAACGGGATCAGATCAACCAGTTCAACAGTGTCAACACTTTTCTGTCGATACCTGTTCCCATCGTCAATCGCAACCAAGGCAACATTTTTCATGCACAGGCTGACATTCGCGAAGCCTGCCAGGAAGTCGAACGAACCAAACTGGCACTGCGTGATACGCTCACGGATGCATTTCAGCGGTATGAGACCGCCCGCGCCCAGGTCGAGACGTTACGGGATGAGATCCTCCCTGATGCGAAGGAAAGCCTCGATTTGACGATTGCGGGATATAAGAGCGGGGAAATCAGCATCCTGCAGGTTCTGGCAGCCCGTCAGACCTATTTTGAAAACAGCCTGGCCTATATCCAGGCATGGACTGAGGTTCGCAAGGTGGTCACGGAAATGGATGGACTTCTGCTGACGGGCGCGCTCAATCCAGCCGAACTCGGCACGGCGCTGCAAGGAACCGGTTTGCGACAACAGGGTCTGCTCAACCAGATTCAGGAGAGATCGACAAAATCAGTGTTGCCAGCGGCCATTCAGACTGGCCCGTGAAACTCGTGAAGTTGTTTGCGAATGTCGTAGATCTGCAGTGCTGCTGATTGGCAATTTACGGAAGACTCATCCACGACTGAATCGCCATATATCCCGTCGCAACGCACAATATCCAAAGGAGAATGATCACAGCAGCGGCAACTCGGATTACAGGACTGCCGTCGCTGATCTCTTCTTCCGCACGGTGTCGACAGTCATTCATCACATCGGTGGATATCAGGCGACGCACTAACAGGATCCCCAGTGGGACGAGGATAAGATCGTCCAATTGCCCAAGTACAGGTATGAAATCCGGGATAAGATCAATCGGGCTGAACGCATACCCAACAACCAACGCCGCCAGAAACTTCGCATACCAGGGAGTCCGTGGATCTTTGCATGCCAGATACAGCGCGAAGGCGTCTCGCTTCAGTTCTCGGGCACGATGACGCCAGAAGTCGAGCATACATAATCTTTCAACATCCACGTGACGGCTGCACTTTAAAAGAATCCGGCTTGTGTTAGACACGCAAATCCTTCAGGACGACTCACGCGATTCGCGGGAACTTACATCTGTTCGTCCAAATCGCAGGAACACAGCGGGCAGCACAAACAGCGTCAACACTGTCGATGACACGAGTCCGCCCATGATGACCACTGCCATCGGGTGTTCGATCTCATGCCCCGGCAGATTGCCAGCGACCACCAGAGGGATAATCGCTAAAGCGGTCGTGCCTGCGGTCATCAGAATCGGAGCCAGTCGTTCGACGGAGCCTTTAAGAATCAGTTCTAAGCCGAATGATTGTCCCTGTTGTTGCAAGTGCAGGTAGTTGCTGATGAGGAGAATCCCATTCCGCACAGCGACCCCGAAAACCGTCACGAAGCCGACGAGTGAACCCAGCGAGATGTCGCCCCCGCCCAGCAATACGGAAAGTATCCCGCCGACGCAGGCCAATGGGACGCTGAGCATGACCAATAGACTCAGCTTCAGATTCTGGAAATCCAGATACAACAGCAGCAGAATCCCCAACAAGGATGCTGAGCCCAGCCAGAGCATGCGTTGCTGGGCATCGGCCTTCGCGGCGAACTCTCCGGCAAATTCGAAGTGATATCCTGCCGGAAGAGCAACTTCCGTGCGCAGCCGCTCGCGAATGTTCGACATCACAGATTCGACATCCCGTCCCTCGGCATTGCAGGTGACCAGCATTCGCCGCCTGCCTTGTTCGCGGTTGATCATGTTCGGAGCTGAAGTGATGCTCACATCAGCCAGCGCACTCAGCGGAATCGGATGCCCCTGTGGCCCATCCAGCAGCACTTCCCGCAAGCCTCGTGGATCATCACGGAGTTCGGGGGCCGAACGAACAACGACATCAAAGACGGAATCCGCTTCGAAGACCTGGCCAACCAGAGTTCCGCGGAGCAACGTCTGAATGGCTTGATTTGCGGCCCCAACCGAGAGTCCGTATTCGGCTGTTGCCTGCGGCTTCAACAGGATCTCCACTTGCGGCACATCGACGAGCTGCTCAACCCGCAAATCCTTTACGCCGGAGATCGGGGCCATGGCGGCGGCGACGCTATTTGCTTGCTCACGAAGGACTTGAAGATCAGGGCCCACGATGCGGACCAGCAAGTCGGCCGTGCTGCCGGTCAACACTTCATCGATGCGTTCCCGAAGAAACTGCTTCGCCTGAAAGGCATATCCGGGCGTACGATCCAGCACCTCTCGAATTTCCTCCAGCACATCGTCGTAGTCGGCATCGTCGGCAAGACTGATCCAGACTTCGCTGATGTTCGGTCCCCAGGTGTCTTCGGACAAATCGGCTCTTCCGATCTGCTGCGCAACGGACTTCACTCCCTGGATCTGCAACAAATCCTTTGCCAGAAGTTTCCCGACTCGTTCTGATTCGGCGATCGAAGAGTCTGGCTTGCCAGCCATGAACACGACGAAGTTCGATTCGCGAAAGTCTGGAAGGAATTCGCCGCCGAGAAACGGGATGGCTGCGACCGCAGCCGCCAGCATTACAAGGCCGGCGATGATGACGCTTTTGGGTCGTTTGAGAAACATCGGCAGGAGTCGGCGGTAGATGTTGTTGCACCATCGCACCAGCCACGGTTCGGCGTTGACGGGGTGTTTCGCGGAGCCCAGCATCAGCAGACAGAGCGCCGGTGTCACCGTCAATGCCACACCAAGCGACACGAGAATTGCGATGACATAGGCCAGACCCAACGGGCCGAAGAGCTTGCCAGCCAACCCTTCAAGAAAGAACACCGGCAGGAAGACGAGCATCACAATAAAACTGGCATAAACGACTGCGCTTCGCACTTCGAGGGATGCTTCCAACACGATGTCGAAAAAAGGTCGTGGGTGTGGCAATAGCCGGTTTTCCTGCAATCGCCTGAGCACATTTTCAACATCAACAATCGCGTCATCGACCACTTCTCCCAGTGCAATTGCCAATCCTCCGAGCGTCATTGCATTGAGAGACGCTCCGCAACCGAGCAGCACGAGGATCGCGCCCATCAGTGAAAGAGGAATGGCGGTCAGGCTGATAAGGAGTACCCGCAGATTCATCAGGAAAAGAATCAGCACGACGGTCACCAGTCCGCATCCCACCAGAAGCGATTGGCTCAAATTCCCAATGGCGCGTTCAATGAACGCGGCCTGGCGAAACAACAGCGGATGTAGCGTCACATCGGACGGAAGAGTTGTTTTCAATTCCTCCAGGGCGGACTGCACAGACGCTGTCACAGTCAGAGTATTGAAATCGGGTTGTTTATGAACGACGAGCATCACACCGGGCAGGCCATTGATGGTGGAACTCCCAACGCCGTCCGCTGCACCAATCCGCACGTCCGCCACGTGTCCCAAAGGCAGGCTGATGCCGTCTCTGAATGCGACTGGAACTGCGGCCAGATCAGCCGGGTGCTCAATGCGCGTCCGTTGTCGGATCGGTAGCCGCTGGTTCTTGGTTTCGATGAATCCAGCTCCCCCGAATCCAGTCGCCTGACGACTCGCGGTCAGCACCTCGTCGAGGGTCACGCCATATTCCTGCAACCGAAGCGGTGACACCAAAACTTGATATTGCTTCACTTCTCCGCCAAAGACTTCCACATGTGCGACTCCCGGAACAGCCTGCAATCGGCGTCGCAATGACCAGTCCGCGAGCGTTCGCAGCGACTGCGACGAGGTATCGCCGTCGGCTGTCAGTCCGATCATAACCAATCGGCTCGTGGAGGCCGTCAGCGGCATCAGTCGCGGTGACTCAGCGTTATCCGGAAGGAGCGCACGCACTTCGGTCAACCGCTCGCTCACGAGCTGCCTTGCCGTCAGCACGTTGGTGCCTTCTTCGAAGATCGCTGTAACGACGCACAGTCCGGGAACCGAGGACGATCGAAGCGTTTTAAGACGACTGACCCCGCCCATGGCACTTTCGACGGGCAGCGCGACCAGTTGCTCGACTTCTTCCGTTGACAGGCCTGGTGCTTCGGTTTGTACAACGATTTGCGGCGGGGCGAACTCTGGAAACACGTCCCATTTCGCCGTGCGTAAACGCACCGCTCCAGCCACCAGCACCGCAATGGACAGGCCCACGATGACAATCGGGAATCGCAACGAGAATTGGATCAGTATGCGGATCATCGTTAGTCGTCATCCTCCACGCTCAGGTCCCCTTTGGATTCTTCTGCGGAGAGTTGTTCGGCACCGACCGAGACAACAAAGTCGTCAGCATCGAGTCCGCGGAGCACTACGACCAGGTCCTTGTGACGCGAACCAAGTTCGATTCGCCTTCGTTGGAATTGAGTACGATCTGCTTCCGCAGCGTAACAGCCCGCCTGTCCGAAGCCGTCATACACCACGGCAGATCGAGGAATCAGGATCGCCTGCTGATCGTCTCCGGTCGATAGCTCGATAGCCATCGATTGTCCGACTCTCAACTTCCAGTCGGGATTCTCCAGCTTGTAGTAGAAGTCCACAGTGCGCGTGGCCGGTTTCGTCTCCGTGGGCACCGTGAGGGGAACTGCGGTAATTACTTCCCGAGCGCTGCGGTCGGTGATTGTCGCCGACTGCGACGGATCTATCTTTTGGGCATCCCCTTCGAAGACCGGGATGCGCATCCAAAGTGTGGACCAATCAGCGATGGTCCAGAGAGGGTCGCCGCTCTGGACAAATTGTCCTGCGGCACAATGCACAAGGAGGATGCGACCGGCATTCGGAACTTCGATCCTCACCGGCTTAACGAGGACGCCGTTCTCGTAGGGCTCCTGAATCAGGAACGGCACTTTATCCTGGGCCTCCTTGTATGCGGCCTTGGAGCGTTCGAAAGCTTCTTTCAACTGATCCACTCGCACGCCTGTGACCGCATCACGGGCGGCCGAGACCAGTTTGAGCTGCGCTTCGGACAGCTCCATCGTGACCAGCGCTTGCTGCATCTGAATGTCGTTGTCTTCCTTCGCCATGACGAGCTGGGACACTTCCTGCGGCGAAAGAAACACATTGAGCTGCGCGACGGTATCACCTGACGAAATCGCTTGTCCCAGCGCAGGCCACGTTTGATTTGAATGGCACATTGCAAACCCTGCAACGGGAGCGC
>JAYSPO010000362.1:0-5329 GCA_043722015.1 Candidatus Kuenenia sp.
CTGAGTGCCAGGTGCGTATTGCTCGAACGAGCACTGAGACTGTCGGGAGACACATCCTTTCGTTCGAGTGAAGCAAACATTTTGTGCAGTGTGTCATTGCCGGTCGAGAACTGTGTATTCGTTTCGCGCTCGAACCTTGGCAGCGCGGCTTCGCGAATCTTCTGAGCGGTCAAAGCTTCTGATTGAGGCTTGCTGTCAGCGATTTGCTGTGACGCAATACTTCGCACGATACCACGAATGATGGGAATGCCGTCGTACTTCGTGGCAAGTCCCGTGACCCGACTGCTGGTATTGACACTGAACCCGGCCGCATTGCTTGTGATGTGACGGCCATCGAACTGCACGGATTTGTTCATCCAGAAATAGTTGTTGCCTTGTGACCAGACGGTCGCCGGACTTTTCTGAGCTACAGTGCTGGACTGCACGTTGCCCGCGACATTCAGATCAAACATGGCTCGATCACTCGAAGGTTTAATGTCGGCTCGCAGATCGACATTCGTATTTTGTGATCCCGTCACCCACGCTCCCAGAATGCATTCAGCGATGCAACCGGATTCCGTGCGATAATCAGAAATCAAACGGGACAGCAGGTCTTCGGAGACGACAAAATGCAGATTGTGATTGAAATAGTTATCGTTCACGACGGACCGCAGTGCCGATGCAGCGGCCGGGAAATCACTTCGAAGAGTGCGCCATGCAATGCGGGCGTTCTCCGCATCTGCTCCGAGTTGGTCATGTTCGTAACGCAGCAACGAATGAATCAGCAGATGTACCTGATACTGCAGTTCGCCCTGAGCAGCTTCGGCGTCGTTTGCGTAAGCGGTTCGGCGAATGGCTTTGTCCACGGCAGTCTTCAGTTGCTGCAGTTGCAGTTTGGAAGCAAACGCTTTCTGGTCGGCATTCATCGCATCTGACAATGTCAGATTTTTGGAGACCTGATTGAGCAGTTCGATGCTGACGTCTGGCTTCTGCAGGTCGTCAAGATGCAGATAGGCAATCCAGGTGGCACCATTTGCAATGGAATTCAGCCATTGAACTGTCGATGCAGCGGCACTTGTCAGATTCGGCGGAGCAGCAGCACTGTTCCCCGCTCCCGCAGCTTCAATGGCGGCAGAAATCAGCGCCACGCGGCGCTGTAATCGGCGCTTCAGAGAATCCTTCTCCGGCGTTGCTGCGGAAATATTGTCGGCCAACTTACGAAGTTCAGCTGCAGCTCGCTGGCGTTCATCGCCGGGTTGTTTCACATCAAACAGCGTACCCAGAAGCGGACCAGCCACTTTCGCCAGCTCGGCGTCGATTGATTCAATCGATTCTTCAGTAATGTCGGCCGGCACATTCAGTTCGGACACCTGAGCGGCTGGTGCTTCCGAAGTGGCCTCCAGAGTCGTTGGAAAGACGGCGGAACCAACCAGCAATGAAGTCGTAATGGACAATGCACCGACAGCTCGTCCGACTCGTCGTTGACGCAAGAGGCGCAGGACAGAAATGACTCTCATATAATCTCCCTAAGTTATGCCTTCGGTATCAAAGGCAGTTCCTGCAATCGCTACACGTTTATCGTCGTGCGCGACCGGCAGTTCCTCCATTTGCAAAGCAACACACACAACTGTTCGTTTCAGAAGAGTTCACGCACTCGCCCGATGCTCTGCAGGTGGCCCAAAATACCATGCAGCCCCCGTAGGCTCAATCGCTAAAGTCGCTACAACCTGCCTGGATTGCAAAGGTGGGGGGAGACTTGTCATGTGCGGGACTTTATCGGATTCCTGGCATGGAGGCCCCGTCAGGCACCGGAAAATGCTGCTATACCTGCAAATTCCACATCAACAACCTGCTGCTCGTCTGCTTCAACCGATCGCCTGGCAGCTCCCGGTCTCGTGATCTGAATTCCCTTTGGAGCCTCAATCCCCAACTGCACGCGGTTCTTACCGACGCTCAGAATCGTGAGGCGGATGTTCAACCCGGGGATCAAAATCTGTTCCTGAATCTTGCGTGACAATACCAGCATGGTTCAACTCCGTTTGAAAGTTGCCGGTTGACAGAAACTGTCAACCTGCAGTCCGAAAAAAAGCGAAGAGACTTTCTCTTCGCAACACGACCAATCCTAAAAGAGATGTTTCTGACCAGTGAACGCATCGCGACCCGCATACACGTCTCGCGTCCCTTCCGGGATGTAGATGATGTCCAGGCGATGCAGCCGCACGATGAGATTGGAAATCGTCACCTGCGCCAGCGCGGCAAGTTCATAGAGTGCCGGCCACGACGTGACGTCCATATTCTTCACAGCTGCCTTGATCAGCCATTCCGGCATCAACATCGATGACTGATACCGATCAACAGCACTCCGCACTTCCGGCGAATCCTGACCGGCTGTCAGCTCGCGATACAATTCGAAGTAACGATCGTCATAGGCTGCCCGGTTCAGGACCTCAACAAGCACATGCCGATCCATCGCATGTCGTCGCACAACGCTGGGCTGAAGGTCAAAGCCCGGAAGTCTCGGATGATGCAGACTGGTACGATCGATATCAATGTCCCAGTGGCCGGCTTCATGACCGATCGTGCTGCGTTCCAGACCCGGCTTTGACTGAAACAGAGCCAGATGTCGGCTGTTCAGCACGATCCGCCGTTCTTCCGGAATCAGTCCTGCCAGAATCTGCTCGCCCGTCTGTTCTTCGATTTCAATCCAGTCAAAATCCAGTCCCAGAATCCGCTCGACGATTTTCTCAATCGGTACCGGAAACATCACAGGCTCACCTGTCAGTTGTTCATACTGACGAATGCGCATGCCGGTAATTCCGTCGATCGTGCGAGTTCTCATGTTGGTCAAGTCATGGCGTCTCACGAAGAGCACTCCCTGCGATTGAAAGCGCTCATCTTCGGGCGCTGCCGCACAATTCGGATTCAAATCCTGCGACGAAAGACATCTGTGAAAACTCGAAGACTTCAGCGGGGCGAAGGCGAACGGCCTGATTGCTGTTCAATCTGCTGGATCATTTCTTCCAGCGCTGTGTCTGACAGGTTCAGGAGTTTTCGAAACACTCCCGGGCGTGACAATATTCGATCTCGATATGCGTCAGGGATTCGCCGGGCCAGCAACAAAAGCTCATCCGGGTCGGTGTGCAGCGCTTTGGCAATTCGCTGCAATGTCTCTTCTCGCGGAGTCTGTTCGTCATCCAGACGATCATTCTCGACACGGCTCAAATAGGTAAAATTGATGCCCACGCGGTCGGCAAGTTCACGCTGCGTCAGATTGCGACTTTTGCGAATTTCTCTGATTCGCTGTCCAATGGTGTCCATTCAATCGCTCCCTCGAATGCTGTCAATTTCCGGTCGATTCCAGACCGAATCTTCTGAGGACCAACACTTTGCGGAAGATAGTCAGGTTGCTGTTCACTGTCAACATCAAGTTAAACAGATTTTGGGGCGCGCAAATACCAGCCTCATGGCTGGCCAGTTTGAGGAAACATCAGAAGCACACCTTTCAGATCGATGCGATTTTCGAGCATAAGATCGATTGACAAAGCGATCCGATGCCCTGCCGTTCAATCTGAACCGTCACGGCGTCACAGCGGCACTGAGAGACTTGTAAACACCAGCATCGGACTCCATGCTCCCGGTTTTCCAGTCGCACTGACGGCACGGACCCAGGCTCGGTAAACGCCTGCGGCGAATGGGTTCTCGGGAATGAACTGAGTTCCGTGGAGATTCTGGTCGCGCAGGATTGTCACTCCCTGAGCATTATTGATCCAGAGATCATAATGGTCGGCATCAACGACAATGGTCCAGTCAAGTTGCCCATCCACGGCAATTGTCGGGGTAAAAAAGGTCGTGGCACCGCCGACCTGGAAATCACTTGCCGCGCTCCAGGTGCTTCGCAAGCCACCTGGATCAACGGCCGCAACCCACCATCGGTAATTTCCGTCCGGAAGTGTTTCTGTGGTGAGGCTGGCGTTTGTTGCTGTTCGTCGCTCGAAGACAGAACGATTCGTATCGCGATTCCACAGCGTGACTTCGTAACGCTGTGCATTGATGACAGGATTCCACGTCAGCGTTGGCGTCTGCAAAAAGGCTGATGGAACCGGAGTTGTCTGAGGAATCGGCATGCTGGACTTCACAACGGGACCGGACCAGTGTCCTTCCGTTCCATTGGCATAGACGCCTCGCACCTGAATCTGGTACGTCCCAAGTGGCAAAGCCGCAGCCGGAGTGTACGCCAAACCTGCCAGGTTGTTGACCATCAGGTAGCCAGTCACACCGCTTCGCAGATCATCGATTCGAATCTCATACGAGGTGACTCCTGGCTGTGTCGGCCAGTTAATCGTGGGACGGTCGGGACTCGGCCCATTGACGACGGTGATCGATCCTGTAAATGCGGCTCCACGAGACAGAAACTCCAGCGTTGCGGACCACGTTCCGAAGCTACCATCCTGTGCCACGCCTCGCACCCAGGCTCGATAAGTTCCCGGCGTGACCGGAACCACGAGCGACGTTAAATTGCCTTCGACCGTTCGTATAGACGACTCAGCCGGTGAAATACCAGGGGCGGGATCATCCACCCAGACCTGATATCGAACAGCTCCCGCAATTGGCGTCCAGTTGAGAGTCGTCGAACTGCCGGGCGGCAGAGGCGATGGCAGCGCCAGAAAACCAGTAGATGATCCTGTCTGAAAATCTCGTGCTGCCGACCATTGCCCGAAGGATCCGTCACCCGCAATTCCGCGGACCCATGCCCGGTAACTTCCGGTTGGCAGGTCTCTGTCAAGTACAAAAAAAGCCGACGCTGATGCCGTTGTCGTCCGAATGGGAGGCCTGGCAGGACTGCGGGTATCGACGATCCAGATGTCGTACAATGCAGCACCGGGTATGGCGCTCCATTCCAGTTTCGGTCGGCGTGAGATCTGATCGGTAACGGGCGAAACAACAGGGCTGCTGCCGATGGTAAATTCGTCCGGGAGCGACCAGTGACCAATGGTCCCGTCCACCGCCGATGCCCGAACAGACATGCGGTACGTGCCAAAGGCAAGGTCAATGTTTGGAACAAATGTTGTTAACGCACCAGAGACCATCGTGCGAATGACAGCTGCGGCTGGAGTGCGAATGTCGCTGACGAAGATTTCGTAATTCGACGCGCCCGGGACCTCTATCCATGCCAGCGTTGGTCGGCGGAGCAGGCCGTCCGGCGTGGGAAGCAGTTCCACCGCACTGACGACAGAAAAATCATACCGCTGCGACCACGCTGACGTCCCCGTCACATTCTTCGCACGAACCCCGACATTGAACTTCCCGAGACCAAGGTCGATGGTCGGCGTGAACGATGTCCCGGTGATGA
>JAYSPO010000363.1:0-4833 GCA_043722015.1 Candidatus Kuenenia sp.
TCGCTCGCGAATACGTCGGGGAACAATACTTACAGTGGCAGTATCACCCTTGCAGGATCCAGCGGCATTCTCGCCAACCCCAGTACAGTGTTCGCCATAACCGGTCCAGTGTATTTGGCAGGTAACAACCTAACCGTCACGGCCCAAGGTTCCGTTGCAGTGAGCGGCGCAGTGACAGGGATAGGGGGCAGCGTGACGAAGAGCGGTAATGGCACATTAACACTCAGCGGTGCTAATACCTTCACAGGCGACACCACCATTATTACTGGTATCTTGAAGGTCAACGGCTCGATTACCAGTCCGACAACGGTGACCAGCACCGGTACTTTAAGCGGCAACGCAACGGTGGGTGGTAACCTGTTCAATCAGGGGTCGGTAAGTCCTGGAAACTCGCCCGGTATCGTCACAATCAACGGCAACTACACACAGAGCGGCGGCAGTCTGAATATTGAGATTCAGGGGACGAATGCGGCAACGCCCGATTTTGATCAATTGATTGTCAACGGCAATGTAACCCTGGCTGGAGCTTTGAATGTGACTTTGCTCAGTGGATTTCTACCAGCCCAATTCAACACGTTTCGCATTATTGACAATGATGGAATCGATTCCATTTCCGGCACGTTTAACGGTCTGTCCGAAGGGGCATTGATCACGGTCAATAACAGCGTTTTCTCGATCAGTTACGTCGGCGGAACTGGGAACGATGTTGTTCTGACGAATGTTTCGACCACGTTTATGGTGACAACGACCAGCGATTCTGGAGTCGGCTCGCTACGGCAAGCGATCCTCGATGCCAATTCCAACACTGGCCGTGATGCGATCGCTTTTGCAATTCCTATAAGCGACCCGAACTACAACGTTGGCGTCACCACGTGGACAATTACGCCAGGCTCTGCGTTTCCATTGATTACTGCCCCAGTCTTAATTGACGGCACCTCACAAGCGGGCTTTGCGACCAGACCAGTCATAGCAATTCGAGGTGATAACGCGGGCAACGCCGATGGACTAAGTCTGAGCGGCGCATCGGGTGGCAGCACGATCCGAGGGCTGATTGTCAGCAATTTCAGCTCGGCTGGCATGTACGGAATCCGATTAAGTAGTGACAACAATACGATTCAAGGCAATTGGATCGGACTGAATAACGCCGGGACCGCCGCCGCTGGAAACTTCCACGGGATCGGCCTGAGCAGTGGCAACCTCATCGGCACGGACGGCGACGGTGTCAATGACGTTGCAGAGAGAAACGTAATCAGCGGAAATTCGAACGATGGAGTTCTTTCGAACGGCGGCAACAACAATACAATCGCGGGCAACTACATCGGAACCAATGCGGCGGGCAGCAGCCCCGTCAACAACAACTTCGCCAACGTCTTTATCGCGAATGCGGATGGCAACCTCATCGGCACAAACGGTTCGAATGATGCATTCAATGCGAACGAACGTAATGTGATCAATGGCAATGTTCTGGTGTCTCGTAATACGATCATCGCCGGTAACTATATCGGTATCAACGCTGCGGGAACTGCGGCACTGATGTCCGGGAGTTTCAACCTCGGTATCCAGTTTGGAAATGCTACGTCCGGAGCCCACATCGGTACAAACGCCGACGGGATTGCGGATGCTGCGGAACGTAACGTGATCAGCGGCCTTGATGGATGGGGGATTGTCGCCACCGGTGGCCCGCTTGTCATCGCCGGCAACTACATCGGGACCAATCCGGTCGGCACTTCGTCCATCCCCAACCAACAGGGGATCTACTTGACGAGCATTGCGACTGGCATCCGGATTGGCACAAATGCGGACGGTGTGAACGACACGGCTGAGGGCAACCTGATCTCCGGGAACAGCGTCGCTGGCGTGCAGATTTCAAATAGCAGCAACACCAACGTTGTCGCCGGTAACACGATTGGACTGAATGCCGCAGGCACTGCCGCCCTTGGCAACGCCGCCGGTATCCTGGTTGACACGGGATCTTCAAACAACACGATCGGCGGCACCACGGCGGCAGCTCGAAACGTTATCAGCGGCAACACTGCAAACGGCATTCAACTCAACGACGCAGACAGTAATGTGATTATCGGCAACTATGTCGGTTTGAATGCAGCGGGGACTGGGCGAATCGCTAATTCACTTGACGGAGTCTTGATTGCGAATACCGCGAGTGGAAATCGAATTGGGACCGACGGAAACGGTGTCAGCGACATCGCCGAGCGCAACGTGATCTCGGGTAACTCCAGCGGGTTCGGCGCGAATGTCAACATTGTCGGCACGGGAACGATGAACAACATCGTGGCGGGTAATTACATCGGCACGACCGCCGATGGTGCCACTGGACTGGTGAACAGCGGTCGGGGCGTTCGAATCGCTCAGTTTGCGACATTCAACCGGATCGGTACGGATGGGTCAAACGACGCATTTAATGCGAGTGAGCGAAACGTTATCTCGGGGCACACGAGTATCGCTGTATTTGTAGCCGGGGGTTCGAACGATAATTCCATTGCAGGAAACTACATCGGATTGAATGCAGCGGGCACTGCTGCCATTACCAATGCCAGTTATGGAATTGACATCGACAACAGTTTGCGCACTCGGATCGGTACAAATTCTGATGGCATTGCAGATGACGTCGAGGGGAACGTGGTCGCTGGCAGCGGGAGTATAGGCGTCATCATCAGCAACAGTACGTCGTACAATATCGTGGCGGGAAATCGCATTGGGACAAATGCCGCAGGCACGGCGTCGATTCCGAATACCACCGCCGGTCTCGTACTCGTTGCCGGTGCCACAAACAACACGATCGGTGGCACGGCGCTACACGCTGGCAATCTGATTTCAGGAAACACCGGCCGCGGAATATGGCTTGTTCGCACAAACGGCGCGACAACGTATGCTCCATCTCCCAACAACACGATTCTCGGCAACCTGATTGGGACCGATGTCACAGGAATGCTGGATCTTGGCAATACAATTGACGGGATACGCGTTGAAGAGCCGAATACAACCATTGGCGGAACGACTGCCGGTGCAGGCAATGTGATCAGTGGAAACGATTCCCACGGGATCTCCTTTTTCAACACTTCTTCCAATGTGATTCAGGGAAATCTGATCGGGACCAACGCGGCGGGCACGGCCAGCCTTGGCAACAGCGGCGACGGCGTCCATCTGGTTGCTGGTTCCAGTAATAACACGATCGGCGGCACCAGCGAGCTGGCTCGCAATATTATCAGCGGCAACAACTCCAACGGCGTCCTGATTACGGACATTGCGTCAACCGGGAACGTGGTGAGCGGAAACTATATCGGGACCAATGCCGCTGGAACGGCCGATCTCGGGAATGCGATCGACGGAATTCAGATCAGCCGCAGCCCGGGGAACACGATCGGTGGAACGGCGTCGGGTGCGGGCAACGTGATCTCCGGGAATGATTTCTCAGGGCTCTCTCTGCTGTTTGCCAGCACCACGAGCGTGTTCGGCAATCTGGTCGGGACAAATGCCGTCGGAAGTGCTGCCCTTGGGAACAAGTACACCGGAATATTCGTCCAGGGCAACAACAACGTCATCGGGGGTGCGACGGCCGCTCATCGGAATGTGGTCTCGGGAACGCAAGAGGGTTATGGCAACTTTGGCGTTGCAGGCGGAGCGGGTATCGCGATCTACGACGGAGGATCGATTCAGGTGACTGGCAACGTCGTCCAGGGAAACTATGTGGGCACGGACATCACAGGCAATTATGCACTGGGCAATTTCATGTCCGGAATTTCGGTCCTGACTCCCGTGGTCGGCAACATTAATTCGATTGGCGGCTCGTCGCCTGGTCAGGGCAACGTGATTTCGGGTAACGGGGCCGCCGGACAGTTGGGTTCCGGAATCATTGCCTGGGACACTCGGAATCTGACGGTTCAGGGGAATCGAATTGGTACCAACGCAAGCGGCACTGCGGCACTGGGGAATCTTCACGACGGGATCATGTTGTATCAGTCCGGCGGGAATCATATTGGTGGTTCCAGTTCCATGGTGAATGGGCAGTTGTCCGGTGCTGGGAACCTGATTTCGGGTAACCTGTACTCCGGTGTGGCAATCAATGCTGGCGGCGCGACATCTGACGACAACGTGGTTCAGGGGAATTTTATCGGGACTGATATCTCGGGGTCGCAAGCGATTAAAAACGCGTTTTCCGGCGTGAACGTGGAGTTCTCTGACAGGACTCAGATCGGCGGAACATCGCCTGGATTGCGGAATGTCATTTCCGGAAATCAGGGAAATGGCGTTAACATCACGGATGGCCAGCAGAATCAAGTTGAAGGCAACTACATTGGTGTCGACGTCACGGGGACACTGGCGATCGGCAATCAGGGTGCTGGCGTCTTAATGCGGAACGGATCCACAGGCAACATCATCGGCGGGACATCGCTCGCGGCCGCAAACGTCATCTCGGGTAATGCTATGGGCGGCGTCGGGATTGAGGGTGCGACTTCGTTCTGGAACCTAGTTCAGGGCAACTCGATCGGCACAAACAGCACGGGATCTCTATCGCTTTCGAATCAGATTTACGGTGTGTCGATTTCAGATTCGACCGCAAATACCATTGGTGGTACTGCGGTGGGAGCAGGCAACGTCATTGCCAACACGATTGGTAGCGGTCTGCGTCTGGAAGGGACTGCGGGAAACACCAACACAATTGTCGGAAACGTCTATTACGGCAACCTCGCACTTGCGATTGACGCCGGACCGATTGGGCGATCCTTGAACGATGTGCCTGACAATGACGATGTTTTGAACTATCCGGTGGTGACATCGACTCAGATCGTGGGCAGCGAGATGATCGTCGAAGGT
>JAYSPO010000364.1:0-1615 GCA_043722015.1 Candidatus Kuenenia sp.
ACGGAGGCAAGCTCCGCAGTGGCGAAAACGCCTTCCTGACTTCTTTTATCTGGTGATGATCATCGCTCGATGGGGACGAGCCCCATCGTGGCGGAAATCCCCTCATTCCTCAGCGCCCGAGCCGCCAGCAAACAAAAACTCGCCAACTACTTCGCCTGAATTCTTCGACCTGAGTCCACCGATTTTGTCATCCGGGCGTGCTTTCGCGGATGCTGAAGCGTTCCAAATCGAACTGCTGCAGTAGTGAAATCAGATGTGAGACTCGTTCGTCGGTTGACGTACCGGCACGAATGCTGACGACAATTGCACCGGCAATGAGTGCGGCGACGCGAGCGACGCTGATCGGCAATCCGAAGGGCTTCAGGTCAGCGTAGAGTTCTTCGTCGCTGCACACTTCACCGAATTTTTGTCCTTGATAGGTAAATTCGATGCCGTACAGATCCCCGCTCCACTGGTAGACGAAAGGGCCAAACAGTTCCTGGCGACTGACAATCCAGAATTTGTCGTCGTTCAGAATGATCTCATTGGCGACCGAATGTGACACCTGGAACCTGCTTCTGACCGTGAATCCCGGCGTCTGCGACCCGCCAGCTCAGGGAATTTGACTGCATTCTAGTGCTCTGTCAATGCTTGGAAAAGGGGTCAGGAACTAATAGCCAAATGGCCCGCAGGGTGCTGCGCACTATTGGTTCCTGACCCCTTTTTCAAGCCGTCCGAAAAGAAGACAGATCGTTTCCGGCCTTTGAAAACCCGGAAATTTTGTGGGGCTGGTTGGAAAGCACGGGGTTGACAAGAGATTCACTGTCTGGCTATCAAACGCATAAATCAGGCGGGAGTTTCCCGCAAACAACACAAGATGCAGGACTTACACGGGGTTGCAGGTCATGATTCTGACATTTGAAGCAAGTGAAGTAACAGAATTCGAAGCCACGATTTTCGGCAGCACTGATCGTTTTGACGCCGACGGCTCGGCCGTAAGTCCTCGCCTTCGTGGCGCCGAGGACGAGGATTTCGACGAAGATTTCGGCGATGTTGACGCTGATGACGACGACGACGATGATGATGATGAAGAGGTCGAAGACGATTTCGAAGACGATGACGATTTTGAAGACGATGACTTTGACGATGACGATGATTTCGAAGACGAAGACGAAGACGATGACGACGAGGAAGAGGAAGTGGAACTGGACGAAGAGCCATAATCGACTTCGCGGCGGAGTTTCTGCAACTCGGTGATTTACCAACTGGCTGATCAGTTGAAGTGAGCTGCGCCAGAACATAGCTTTCAGGGCACTCCGTCGTCGGAGTGCCTTTTTTTTGTGGTTCTGGTATCTGGAGTCCTTCGAATGGACGGGTTGTGGGATGAGATTCAGGAGGCTCGAACATGGCTGGCGAGCCGCTGGTCGGGGACTCCGCGCGTGGGTCTGATTCTGGGCACAGGCCTCGGCGGGCTGGCGAAGAAGATCAACACCGATGTCGCCATACCTTATACAGAGATCCCTCACTTCCCGCATTCCACGGCACCGTCTCATGCGGGCAAGTTGCTTTGCGGAACACTGGAGGGTGTTCCCGTGATGGCGATGGAGGGGCGTTTTCATTACTACGAAGGCTACGC
>JAYSPO010000365.1:0-9718 GCA_043722015.1 Candidatus Kuenenia sp.
TTTAGCTCTCCATCTACTTCACCAACGGCACGAGGCCGTTGGGGTCGAATCTGGGACAGTCGAATTAGTCAGTTGGCAGTAGTCAGTTGGCAGTAGTCAGTTGGCAGGAGTCAGGAGTCAGTGAGTGAGGTCAGAATGCGGCGAGTGGTGGTGGTACTTGGTGGAAATGCATTTGTGACGCCAGGGCAGCGTTTGACGATGGACGGTCAAATGCAGTTTGCTTATCAGGCGATGTTCCAGCTGCAGCCGCTGCTCAACGACGACATTCAGTTGCTGATCTCTCACGGTAACGGACCTCAGGTGGGTCATATTCTGATTCGTGTCGAAGAGTCTCTGGGCAAAGCCTATTCGATTCCACTGGAGGTCTGTGTTGCTGAGTCAGAGGGTGAACTGGGTTATGTGCTGGAACTGGCACTCCACAATGTCCATGCGGACCTTCAGAGGAAACGGGCCATTGCCGCTCTGCTGACTCAGGTCGTGGTCGCGGCAGACGATCCTGCGTTCCGGAATCCAACGAAGCCGATCGGAGTGTTCTATTCTCAGTCACAGGCCGAAGAACTCCTACAGCGCGGTTTCGCTGTCGTTGAAGATGCCGGGCGTGGTTATCGGCGAGTTGTCCAAAATCAGGACACAATGAGACATACCGACACATTTCCCGGATCGATCAGTTTTGTCCTGAGTGCAATGCAACAAACAGGTGCGCAAATTCCCTGATCTCAGCGTGGAAGTATCTGGCCGCAGGATAATCCTGGGCCGGCGAATGCCAGACGAGGCTAAGTTTTCGTCTGGAGGACCTGAAAATCTCGCCGCACCTGCTCAATGCGTTGGCGGTAATGTCCAGTGGCTGCTTCCAAGGTCAGCCACATGTTGTCGCAGCGTGGCAGCGGCTCGATTGATGACTTCAGCCGAAGTTGATGTCAGTCCAAGCTGCTGAGCTGACAGAGGCGGACCGATCCGGACAACGATGCTGGTCCGCAGTCTCGGCCAGCTTCCGCGCGTCGGGAAGGCCACATGAGCCCCCTGAATCAGGACTGGGACGACCGGAACGTCACATTGGATCAGCAGCATCGCAATTCCCGGCCTGAAGTTCTGCAAGCCATGGTTCTGGTTGGTCGAGCTTCACCTTTCGTAAGTCCCGATCAACTGAGCCCCACCGAGCACATGCGTTTCCATCGCTGTCAAAAGCTCCGACTTCGTGGCGCCAGCCGGAAGCGAAAGCACCTGATCCAGGGCGTAGACCCTGAACACATAGCGATGCGGACCGCTGCCAGGCGGCGGGGCTGGACCTAGGTAACCGATGTTGTTTTCCGGCCATGAGTTTCGCCCCTGTCTCGCGCCAGGAACTTCACCAGGTTCCCGGTCCTGACAGACGCTGGACGGCAGTGCTCTTGTTTCGAGCGGAATATTGAAAATGACCCAATGCACCCACGGTTCGGGACCCGGGACCCGGTCTGCGAGCGCTCGGTGCATCGGGGTCATCGCAAAGGATCGCAAACGACTTCGTTCCTGCCGGTGGTGCTGACCACGTCAAAGGAGGTGACAAGTCGTTGCCTGCAACGGTATAGACAGCATCCAGCCTGACACCGCCCTCAAACGCACTGCTCGAGAGTTTCATTGCTTGCCCCCTGTGAAGTTGGTCCGATTCTATCCAACAAATTCATTCTCGGTCACACGCAGTACAAGGAGGGGTATTTCTGAATGACGAAGCACGCGCTCAGTGGTTGATCCAAGTACCAATCTTTTCAGTCCATGACGTCCGTGCGAAGGCATGACGATCAGATCGGCATTCACTTTGCCGGCATGCTCAACAATCATTGTACCCGGATCTCCAACGCAGGCGTGCGTCTGCAACGACCCATAGCCATGTCCGGCCAGAAAACGCGACATGTATTCCCGACAACTGTTGATGCGATCCTCATCGGACATGACTCCAGCGTCAGCCAATTCGGCAAAGTCGAGTGTGGGGACGACGCTGACGATGTGGATTCTGTCTCGGTGCCCCGCGACTTCCAAAGCCGTTTCGATCGACCTCAATGATGCGTCAGAGAAATCAATTGGCACCAGCACTGATTGTCGGGGAAAAAAATCGGCTGGCGACGTCGGCACAGACTCAACTTCTGTCGTGCGACGCAGAACAAGAGTTGAGCAATGACAATGCCGGACAATTCGTTCGGCCACTGAGCCCATGAGAAGACGTGATAAGCCATGTCGTCCATGCGACGGGATCACGATCAGCTTGCAGCCGATTCTATCTGCAAACTCGCAAACCTGTGTTCCAGGGTCCCCTTTCCGGACTGCCAGCTTAACGTCGCCGAGCTTGTGTTCCCTGGTCCACTGACGCAGCCCAAGCAGAAGTCGCTCCTCCGAATAATTAGGCAGTGGACCACCGATCCATGTCAGCGGGTGCAGGGTCAAGTCATAGTCCTGAGCCACATAGACAATTGTTACGTCGGCGTCTGCCCGGGCAACAGACTTCGCCACACGGACAGCCTGTAGGGATGCCTCAGAATAATCGACCGGAACCAATACCGGTTTTCGGTGAAAGACTGGCACTGGGTGTCTCCTCTTTCTTGTTCCTGAGCACTCTTACGTTTGTCACACAATCGCTGAGTGGTATCCCAAGGCATACCCTGTGCCAATTCGGAGAAATGAATGCCAGCCCTGCGACGACGAACGCTCTGCACGTTCGCGTTGTCTGACGGCCTCGCGCTGATCGCCAAGCTGCAAATTGAGGAAATCGACGACCGAAGCACGCTGAGGCATCAAAATTGCGTTGTCCCCCGGACGCCTTCTTGCCGCACCAGACGAACCTTGCTCAGCCTGTGTGTGTGTCGATTTGTCACAGTGTGTGCGGTTTGTCTCGCTGCTGGTCGTACCGGGTTGTGCCGTACAGGCAGGACTCGTCGTCATTAGATCATGTTCCGAAAACCAGACCCTGAGGTAAATGATGAAATCGATTGAAGTGCTCCTGCTTTCACGGAAAGACGTCGTCAACCTGATGTTGACACCAACCGACGTAGTTTCCGTCGTAGAGGATGCCATGCGCGAGCATGCGGCGGGAACCTACGAGATGCATCCCAAAATCGGCGTGCATCCCACCGGCACGGATCCTGCAAACTTCATTCACGCCATGCCGGCCTATCTGCACAAGCTGGGTGCCTGCGGTCTGAAGTGGGTGGCTGGATTTGCCAGAAATTATCGGCAAGGCTTGCCCAACGTCACCGGCTTGCAGGTTTACAATGATACGGCCACCGGCATTCCTTTGGCCATTATGGATTGCAGCTATCTGACCGGCCTTCGGACAGCTGCCGTCAGTGCGATTGCCGCAAAACGATGTGCGAGATCTTCTGCGGAAACTCTCGCCCTGGTTGGCTGTGGATTTGAAGGAGGCTGCGCCTACACGCCGGAAGCTCTCCATCAGGCGAATAAGTTCGTGGTCGATGACGTCGCCCTCGCCGAGTATTTCGAAAAAATCAGTCGTGATCGTAAGACCGAGGACGGTCAACCGGATCCGGAATTTCCTGGCGGGATGCCAGGCATTTATGCCACAATCGGTGAAATCGTCGCGGGAAAGAAGCCTGGGCGCGATTCAGAATCCGAGCGAATCATCGCGATTCCGATCGGGATGGCGATCTGCGATATCGCCGTCGCGCATCTCGCATATCATTCTGCCCTGAGGCGAGGAATCGGACAGAAATTTCAGCTGGCTTAGAACCCGTCCAGAATCGACTCCGCGTTTTGTCATTCACAGATCGCTAAACGGTTGAAATCCCGTCGGCGGAGCGACGGGTGTCTGGAACTCTCCGATTGTCAGCCCAACCTGCTGCAATCTGCAGCAGGCGACCGTCAATGCGGAATCGGCGTCTTCATCCGATTCGATGATCTCATGGAATCTCTCCGTGAATTCCGACGGCTGTTCCCACTGCTTCCGCACGAGCTCATAGATGGACCAATCTGCATCGGAAGCATCGCCTTGCCGCGCTGCCAGACGTCGCTGGACGCGTTCCGCCGGAGCTGTGCATTCCAGCCAGACGGCTCGCACACCGCAATCGATCGCCAGTTGCAGGAATTTCTGTCGATTCACTTCTCGCTGGAATGTGGCATCGACGATGACTCGGCCGCCAGCCAGCAATCGACTGCGAGCACGGGTCCAGCATTCGTCGTAGACCTGCTGCGTCCTGTCCACAGAATAAATCGAAGCGGAATTGTCGGCTGCGGCCACAGTTTCGAAGATCTCTTTGCGAATGACGTCCGAGCGGAGGACTTCATATCGAGCCTTGTCGGCCAGCATTCGTGACAATGTTGATTTTCCGGTCCCGGGCAGTCCTGACACAAGGACCAGTGCCGGACGTCGATCGGGTTCCTCCATTTCCGACAAACACCACAGCCAGTGTGCGCGCGACCGAGCCAATGCGCCGTCACGGTCAGGTTTTGGAATCTCCGATTCGGTGCCCAGAATCGCGGCAACCTTGGCTCGGACCGCCGAACGATAGACGGCGAATAGTGGCAGCACGTCGCAGCCGGTGACGTCGCTTGTTTCGGAAAAGTAGACGTCAGCAAAGCGGCGGGCCAAATCGCGGCGACCGACAAAACTCAATTCCATCACCAGAAATGCCATGTCAGCAGCGACGTCAATCCGCCGCAGACTCGGACTGAATTCGATGCCGTCGAGGACGACAATGTCATTGGGAATTTCGCGATCCGGAAACAGAAAGACGTGCTCAAGCCGCAGGTCGCCATGCACATCCCGGATGCTGCCGTTCTTTTCTCGTTGAACCAACGTTGCTTCGTGACGCCGCATCCATGTTTCGGACAAAGTCTGTAATCGTTCCTGTACCTGTGGCTCAATGATTTCCCTGTTGAGTGTCCGTGCGAACTCCCAGTTCTCCGACCAATAACGACAAAACTCAAGGTTCGCCCTTGATGCCTCAACTGCTGCAAGCGGACTTGCCTGCTGATGAGTGTCAGCAATGCGTCGTGCCACTCGCTCCAGGTCACACAGTTCGAGCAATCCGTCCTGGAGGCGTGACCGCAGCGTTGCCGACTCCGGCAGTCGTCGCATCTTGACCGCCCAGTCGATCACTGTCCCATTTCCCTCGAATCGGATACCGTCAGCGTCTCGTGTGATCGGCACGACCCCCAGATAAACGTCCGGAGCCCATGGTCGATTGATCCGCACTTCTTCCTCGCAGTAGTGATGCCGCAATTCCACTGTCGAAAAATCCAGAAACGGAAGCTTCACCGGTTTCTTAATCTTGTAAACCAACTCGCCGCCCAGGAACACAAGGGAGATGTGCGTCTGACGCACGGTTACGTCATTAACAGACACCGGAAACGCACACGCAAGAGACAAGGACTGCACCATCTCATCGACGGAGCCTTCCGTCGCGGCACGGGAATCTGCTGAATTTTCTGAGTCCATGACTGAAGTTGCCGAGAGATTGCTGGTGAAATCACTGAGCATAGCAAACGCTGCAAACGCCGGTCCATGATCGAGCAATCTTTGGAGTGTGATGTCTCATGGTTAGCCCCCCCCAGTTTACTCCGCGCGGCCAGAAATGAGTTCGGCGAGCGGAGTGGCGTGAGCCATCCGGTATCTTGTTTTTGTACCGGCAAGCTGACGCATGCCGCTCGCCAATTCTCTCCATCATGACCGTGTGCAGTATTATCAGACCTGTATCACGGCTTCATGCATACTGCGTTTGGTAATCATGGGAACCTGGCAGTCATCTGCCGGGAAGCCAGCGACGAGGATCAGAAATGGGCGTTCATTGTCCGGCCTCGCAAGAATTGAGTTCAGAAACTTCATGGGGCTGGGTGTGTGAGTCAGCGTCGCCAGACCAGCGTGATGCAAGGCGGTAATCAAAAATCCAGTCGCGATGCCGACAGACTCTGACACATAATAATTCTTGCCGCGGCTGCCGTCAGGTAATGATTTCCAGGTCTCGGCGAAGATGCAGATCAGAACTGGTGCGGTCTCGAGAAAAGGCTTTGACGCATCGGTGCCGAACGGTGCAACCGCATTCAGCCATTCGTCCGGAGCCCGGCCATTGTAGAACTCCCGTTCTTCAGCTTCTGCCGCTTCCCGAAGTTGGCGCCGGACAGATCGATCTTCCACGATCACAAAGGACCACGGCTGCTGATTGGCTCCGCTCGGAGCCGTTAACGCCACCTGGAGGCAGTGGTTGACGACTGCCGGTTCAACAGGCTCAGGTGAAAACTCACGCACAGTGCGTCGCGTCGCCATGTGAGCAGCCATGGCCTCTGCTCGAGACAGCATTTCATCAGGACAGAAACGTGTGAATTCAGAATAGGGCCGAAAATCCGATTTTGTCATGAATCAAGGATCGCCTTCAAAGCGTGCATCGCGTCCTTTGTCTGTTTCGGCACGCCAAGCCGAATCAGCGGCGACATTAGCTTTCCGATGAACGTCTTCGGCGTGATCGTGATCACGTGTGTCATCTTCGCTGACCTCGGCTGTAGGTTCATGCAGAATCCGCATTCGGGCTCTTCTCCAACAACGGCACTCTATAGCGTACCGGAAACCAATGTCAATTGGTTGGCGTTGTGGCGATCTGTTCCAATTCAGCGTCAACCAACGACACTGATCCAATGCTGACTGCAGTCTCTCGGGGAACAACAAAAAGATCCGCAGGAAGACATTCTCGTAAGCCAAAGGGGTCGAATGTTTCATTCCCAAACAGTACACTGCCAGTGTCAACTCGTGCGGTTTGCCGAGCGAAGGTGACGTCGGTCAGTTCGACCACAATGGTGCAGGCACCCGCCCAACGCGAAAACTGGCAGCAACACGAAACAGACGAGGATACTCAGGACATGAATCGATCACTGCTGGCAATCGTGTTATTTGTATCATTGGGCACTGATGTTTCGACGGCACAAGAGGCAACCGAACACTGGCCCCGGTTTCGCGGACCGAATGCAGACGGTGTTGCGATCGATGATCCTCGTCTGCCTTCGACATGGAACACGACGGAAAACGTCAAGTGGGTAGCCGATGTTCCAGGCTGGGGCTGGTCGTGCCCTGTGGTTTGGGGCGATAAAGTATTTTTGACAACCGTCGTCAGCGATGCCGAAAATACGGCCCCGCAGAAAGGTCTTTATCTGGGTGAGGGAGTTCGATCTCCAGCCAAAGGGATTCATCACTGGCTTGTGTATTGCTTCGATCTCAAGTCGGGCAATGTGCTCTGGAAGCAGGAGGCACACAGTGGCGAACCTGTCATTCCGCGACATCCGAAGAGCAACTATGCGGCTGAAACTCCCACGACCGACGGACAGCGGCTCTATGTGCTGTTCGGCGATGTGGGCCTGTTCTGTTACGACATGGAAGGTCTGCCGCTCTGGTCGCAGATGATCGAACCGAAAAAGACGTTTTTGGATTACGGCGCTGCCGCTTCGCCGGTTGTGTATGAGGGGCAGGTGGTAATGCTGTACGACAACATGGAGACGTCGTATCTCGCGTCGTTCGATGCTAAGACCGGCACAGAACAATGGCGAACGGAACGCGAAGAGGCCAGCACCTGGGCCACACCGTTCCTCTGGCAGAATGAACACCGAGCAGAGATTGTCACGTGTGGCCGCTTGAAGAACCGATCCTACGACCTGTCAGGAAAACTGTTGTGGGAATTGGATGGCCGCATGTCAAACCTGGTCATTCCGTCGCCGTTCACTTCGAATGGTCTGCTTTACATCGCGTCGGGTTATGTGGGAGATCAGCGGCGTCCGGTCTGGGCTGTCAAATCAGGAGCCACGGGTGACATTTCTCTGAAGGACGATGAAACATCCAGCGAGTTCATTGCCTGGTTTCAGCCGAAGGCGGGGCCCTACAACCCGTCGCCGATCGTCTATCAGGGACACTACTACACATTATTCGACTTCGGCTTTCTGACCTGTCACGACGCCATGACGGGCATCGAAGTCTTCGGAAAACACCGTTTCCCGGACGGCGCCTCTTTTACGGCATCACCGTGGGCCTTCAACGGAAAGCTGTTTTGTCTGAGTGAAGAAGGCCGGACATACGTGGTCAATCCGGGATCGGAATTTGAAGTTTCACACACCAACGACCTGAACGAATTGTGCCTATCGACCCCTGCTGTCAGTCAGGGACATTTGTTGATCCGCACTGCGTCCAGATTGTATTGCTTTACCAACAAGGAAAATCCGCGATGACTGCCTTGAAGGGTGCTGTCTGTCTCCTGATTTTAATGGTACGGCTGAGTGCCGCAGTCAGTGAGGACCCGTCCCGCGAAGGCGAGCCGGCGGAAGACAACCTGGGAACTCATGGATTCGCGCAATCGGGCGATGTCCGCATTCACTATGTCACCAAAGGAGAAGGTCCGCTGGTGGTCATGATTCATGGATTCCCTGATTACTGGTACACATGGCGAAAGCAGATGCCGGCTTTGGCTGAGAGGTTCAAGGTCGTCGCCATCGATCAGCGCGGGTACAACGAGAGCGGCCAACCGGAGGGTATTCCGAACTATGCCATGGAAAAACTTGTGGGCGATGTTCGAGCAGTGGTTCAGCATTTCAAGCAGGACAAAGCGGTCATCGTCGGGCACGACTGGGGCGGGATGGTGGCCTGGTCACTTGCCATGGCGCACCCGGAGATGACAGAGAAACTGATCATCCTCAATCTGCCTCACCCGAACGGACTGCTTCGCGAACTGGCCCATAACCCGGAACAGCAGAAGAACAGCGCCTACGCCCGCTATTTTCAAACGCCGGAGGCGGCGGCGCAGCTGACCGCAGAAGGGCTTTCGACATGGGTGCGTGATGAGTCGGCTCGCGCGAAATACATCCAGGCGTTCCGACGTTCGTCGTTTGAAGGGATGCTGAACTACTATAAGGCCAATTATCCTCGTGAGCCGTACACAGCCCCAGCCGACGTTGGCCCGAAAATTCAGTGCTCAGTGCTGATGTTTCACGGACTGAAGGACAAAGCTCTGTTGCCAGGTGCATTGAATGATACCTGGCAATGGATCGATAACGACCTGACACTTGTCACAGTGCCCGAAGCGGATCATTTCATTCAGCAGGATGCGCCAGATCTCGTCACACGGACGATGGTGAATTGGCTGAACAGTGAGCCGCAAAAATGAATCGATCAGAGGCGAGCGGGGGATGTCAGGGCTTATCGTTACCCACATTTGGAAATAAAAACAAGATCCTCTTTGTTCAACCCGAGCCAACGGCGAGTTTCTGATCCGGTTCGGCGTCTCACATCATACAACCTTCTATCAGAAGGCCATGGAAGTATCTCCACGACCCCATCCAGCTCGTCCGGATCGGTGAGCAAAGATGGTGGGCTAAAAAAGATCACGACACGCACCACAACCCCATCCGGCTCGGGGACCGTCGTTTTATTCAATCGTGGCACCCGGGGCTGAATTCGACCCCCCAAAAAACGTTTTTTGGCATTGCCCTGACGGTCGCCAGGGATAAGCGGATTTGATTTGGGAGATTTTGAATTCGATTTTCTCGTCGCCCGGAGCTTGCTGTGGACTTCGTGATGCGGAAATTCGCGCAGCCCGCCCCCCATCAGGCTCCTGCCGGACAGGTTTCGGACCGTTCGACCGAGTCCGGCGCAGCGTCAAGCAGTTCTTCAGGCTCCTGGCGAATTCGACGAATGTAGCGGACCAGTTTTTTCATGTTCAGAGATAAGCACGACCAACGCCATTCCGTGTCACACGCTTCAACT
>JAYSPO010000366.1:0-3167 GCA_043722015.1 Candidatus Kuenenia sp.
CAGGTTATAGGGATTCCCTTTCACAAAGTCGTCAATCAGATGCCTGTTTGCGATCAGTGCTTCACGCAGTTGCACGCGCAGTTCAGGGCCCATCCTCAGGCCATCATCGGGTGTTGGATACTCGCCAGGAATCACCTGAAGTTGCTGATTGACGAAGCAAAACAGTGATCGCTGGAGTTTGAAAAACAGGGTAGCATCCTGAGGAGCGAGCTGCATACGGAGAATTCCGTTCTGGTACTGGTAGAGTCATAAATGTGGATCGGCCGAACTGCGGCTCACAGAACATTGGAAGCGACTACGATTCGATCGCCTGTCGACGGTTGATTTAATGGGGTCAGACCCCCTACTCACGGTAGTCGAAGCCAAAAACGTTTGGGTTTTGGCTTCGATTGCCGTCATGAAGGGGTCTGACCCCATTAAATCAACACTCTGCCTGGCGGGGTCGGATGAAGATTCTATGCGGCCTGTATCTGCAAAGGAACGAAGGCCTGTTGGATTTCTCACTGCCTCAAGGTCGAGTTCCGGCCTGACAAGTGTTCCTTCGGTCCAGGCGTCATCAGACGTAGAGGCATATCTCCGCCGCAGAATTGCGATGACGCGTGATCGGGATTTCGTGTACGAAGAAACGATGTCTTGAGGACGCCAATTCGTAAACTGGCTGCACGCCGTCATATTCGGAACGTTCGGTCCCGTCCACTTCAGGGCGCCAGGACTTTCAAGGGCTTGCAGGAGCAGTTGTTGACTCTGGGTATTGCCGCGTTTTATGGTCACGAGGGGAAGCAAACCCTTTTTGCCGCACGGTCGTCCGGTATGTCTCAAATTCGATCCGTGTGGGCTGTTTCTGACCACTTGCAGGCTTGAAGACTGTGAACTTATCCCGGCATCTACTTCGCACTCTGGCGATGACGTTGAGACATTGTACCGGAACGCGATCGCTTCGCCGACGGCGGCAGAACCTGCGCAACTTGAGTGCATCGGCCGCAACGGAGGTCCTTGAATCGCGATGTCTGCTTGACGCAACACTCCCCGCGCTGTCAGTGTCAGATGTCTCTGTCGTCGAAGGAAACACAGGTCAGCGAACCGCAAGTGTCAGTGTCTCCCTCAACCAGGCCTCGTCACTTCCCGTCACAGTTCAGTATACCACCCGCGACAAATCGGCCAGGGCCGGACTTGATTATCAGACCAGGTTCGGCGTTCTCACAATTCCTGCAGGACGGACATCCTCGCCACTTTCGGTCGTGATTCTGGCGGATACCCTTGATGAGCCCGACGAGACGATTGAAGTCGTCTTGTCCGTTCCGGGGAATGCAACCATTGCACGTAACATCGGCATCGTGACGATTCGGGACGATGATCCGATGCCGACGTTCAGCGTTTCGGACGTCGTGGTGACGGAAGGAAGTACGGCCACTGTAACGGTGTCGCTCAGCAGTGCGTCGTCACTACCGGTGACCGTGCGGTATCAGACCATTGCTGTCACAGCCGTTGCCGGGTCCGACTTCATAGGTGCTGCGGGGGTTCTGACCATCCCTGTCGGCTCACTGGCCGCATCCGTCACGGTCCGGACCTCCAGTGACCTGGTCGATGAGCCCAATGAAGCGTTCAGGCTGGTTCTTTCCAGCCCCGCCAATGCGACATTCGGCAAGGCCTTCGGGATAGTGACCATCATGGATGATGATGGTACACAGCTCCCGTTGTTTCAACTGAGCGACATGGCCTACCTTGGCGCGTTTCAGCTGCCACCGGGTGCAGTGGGTTCATCAACGTTCGAATTCGGCGGGAATTCGCTCGCCTTCAATCCGGGACGCAATTCACTGTTCATGGCGTCGGATCTTGACGCTGGCCTGAATATCGCCGAAGTCCGAATTCCCACTCAGTTGGGTGTCAATGGTGAAATCGCCGGAATGCCGGTTGCTCCAGTTGTGCAACCGTTCGTCAATCTTGGCGGTTTGCTGAGGGTTGATGCGGGTGGAAGGTCCACACCGCCAGCGCTGGGTTACGAAAACCTGAGAATCGGAGGCCTGCTGGTGGCTGCCGGAGGACTCACCGGCGCTATGTTTATGGGTTACAATGGAGCTGAACCGGAAGATTCGACGCATTCGCATTTTCGAACTGTCGGCCTCAACCTGTCGGCGCTGAGTGCATCCACTTTCACCGGGCTCGTGGACATTCGCCGCAATGCCGGTTCTGAGAGCGGACGTATCCGGGGTGGCTATATGGCAACGGTACCCGAACAGTGGAGAGCCTGGATCGGTGCCAACTTCGTGACAGGAGCTGCTGCGCAGAATCGGATCCAGTATTCATCCAGCGGTCCGGCATTGTTTGGATTCAATGCTGCAAATCCGCGGGTGAGCTCCGGCGCTCCGCTGGTCAACTATCCGTTCGGACATGCACTGCAGTGGAGCGAAGGGCCGAGCACTGGTCCTGAGCCGATATTCAATGGCACGACAAAAATCGATGGAGTTACGTTTGTGCCCGGCACCAGGTCTGTCATTTTTCTGGGATCGAACGGGATGTCAACCATCGGGTACGGAGTCGGGTCTCGCTTCAACGATCGTGCCAGGCCGGAACAGGGATTTCATTCGCAGGACGGCAACTATCAGTACCAGATCTGGGCGTACGACATTGATGACTTTATGTCTGTTCGCAACGGCACTCTGGCTGCATGGGATGTGCGCCCGACGAGCGTCGTCAACTTCGATCTGCCGACGCCCGACGTGGCCAAATACCTTGGAGGAACCGCCTTCGATGCGGCGACGGGGCGGCTGTACATCTCACAAAAACTGGCAGGCCCCGGGGCAACTCCGATTATTCATGTTTACCAGCTTGGTCGTCCCGCGCCAGCCGCTGCCAAATCGGCACGCGCAGGGTCTTCTCAATCCCAGGCGTTGACCACGCCCGTGTCCCCGGCATCAGCGACAGCCACGACTGGAGCATATTCTGCATCGACCGTTTCCTCTGACTCGGCGATTATCCCTGCATCCGTTCTCCGACAATCGAGTCCCACGGGCAATGCCCGGCACAAGGCTGGAAGAACGATCGTTTCCGGAGCCGCGTCTCGCAAACGCCCTCCGGTAAAGATCTCCGGGCAGCTTGAGTTGCAGGCAATCGACATTGTATTTGAGTCACCTGGCCACGTTCTGGCGGCATCGCTGTGAACTTGTAGG
>JAYSPO010000367.1:0-7615 GCA_043722015.1 Candidatus Kuenenia sp.
GCCGGAAGGATCGCTGTCTGAGCAAAGTGACCCAAGCCGACGACTGCGAAGCGGATTACTGTCTTTTTAGAGCGTGCCATCAATATCCACCTTGAGTCCAGGAGTCTGCAAGGCCACAGGTCGGTGCCGCCTTGTTTGAACTCCCAATGAAAAAGCCTCGCGTCAGTGACTCGAACACTCAATCGGAAGCGAGTTGGCACGTCTCATGATTCTGAGCCCCAAGCCACCACGATGAGCAAGTTCAATGCCGTTACTGCAGGCAGGCCGTAACAGACGACCAAAAGATTGGACGATGCTATCTCTGCGAGAATGAAGCCGTCGATGTACTCTATCAGGCAGGTTGTTGATCAATCATGCTGGCAGGATGGCGACCACCGGAACTTGTTCTCGCAGTTCGCTATCCACCACTCCTTGCATTCCCAGGGCGATTCCGCCGCGAAGACAACTCAATCCCCACGCAATACGGCGACAGCTCGGAATGAGGCTGTCAGAATGAGGCCATCGGCAGCATTCCCTCGCGACCGGCACGTTGATTGCTCTGGGAGAATCAGAGGCAGATTCCAGGTTGCAGGTTGCACGCAGGAGCATGGGCGGACTCATACTTTCCTGGGGCGTTTGCGTCGTTTGTCCACTATGTGCCTTGCGCGACAGGGCTTGCAAATTATCTGCCGAAGGCCACGACGACGCGGAACCGATTCGCCCGCCCGAAACTGCGGGAAAGGCTGACACTCTTATTGCCACCTCACGAGTCCCTCAAGAATTGGGTCATGCCTTCGGACCTTGAACTTCCTTTTCACTCAACGTGGAGCCTGAGGGCTGTAACTTCATTGACTTTCACATAGGAACTTGAGCCATGAATACAAAGTTGGAGCAAAGCACGTCTGTCTGGATGCAGTCGGGAGAGATTTCCGTTGATACTGCGCTGACAGCCGACATCCAGACAGATGTCTGCGTCGTGGGTGCGGGGATTGCAGGATTGACCACCGCTTACCTTCTTCTGAAGGAGGGAAAATCAGTCGTCATTCTGGACGACGGACCGGTCGGAGGCGGACAAACAGAGCGGACGACAGCTCATCTGTCGAACGCCATCGACGATCGATATACCGAAATTGAAAGTTGGCACGGCCTGGACGGAGCGAAACTGGCAGCTGCAAGCCACACGGCGGCGATTGATACAATCGAAGCGATCGTTGCCCGCGAAGGGATCGATTGCGATTTCGAACGGCTGGACGGATTCCTGTTTTCCCCAGCAGAAAGCGGGCCAGAACTGCTGGAGAATGAACTCCACGCTGCACGGCGAGCCGGTCTGGCGGATGTCGAACTTCTTCAGTCATCACCGATTCCTTCATTCGACACCGGAGTGTGTCTGGGATTTCCGCGCCAGGGGCAGTTTCATCCTCGCAAGTATCTTGCTGGACTGACGAAAGCCATTCGGGGGATGGGAGGGAAAATCTTCACGGAGACACGTGCAGAGAAAATTGAATGCGGTCCTCCGGCTCGAGTCACAACGCACGGAAAGTTCACGATCACAGCAACGGATGTCGTCGTTGCCACGAATACTCCGTTCAACGATTTCGTCACAATGCATACCAAGCAGGCTCCGTACATGAGTTACGTATTGGGCTTTCGCATACCTCGAGGCACTGTCCCACGGGCATTGTTCTGGGACACGGAAGACCCGTATCACTATGTTCGGCTGCAGTATCTTCCGGCGGACACGGTGGCCGGTGAACCGAGCGGCGAATCGCTTATGGAAGAGCTGCTCATCGTGGGTGGCGAGGATCACAAAACCGGCCAGGCGAACGACGCCGATGAACGCTATGCACGCCTGGAAGCATGGACTCGCGAACGATTCCCGATGGCTGGCGCGAGGTGTTGCCAATGGTCCGGACAGGTACTGGAAACAATGGACGGCCTGGCCTACATCGGCCGCAATCCGCTGGACGGGCCCAACATTTTCATCGCAACGGGTGATTCCGGCCAGGGGATGACACACGGCACAATCGCCGGGATCCTGTTAACGGACCTGATCATGGAACGAGAAAATCCCTGGGTGTCGCTCTACGATCCTGCTCGAAAGACGTTGGCCGCGGCGGGACGATTTGTCAAAGAAAACGTGAATGTCGCCCTTCAATACGGTGCCTGGGTGACCGGCGGAGACGTCAGCAGCACAGAGGAAATCGTGTCAGGCACAGGAGCTGTGGTGAGACGGGGTCTGACGAAAGTCGCCGCTTATCGAGACGAAGCCGGAACGCTGCACGAGTGCTCCGCTGTTTGTCCGCATCTTGGGTGTGTTGTAGAATGGAATGCCAATGAAAGCACTTGGGACTGTCCGTGTCATGGTTCCCGATTCGATAAGCAAGGGGCACTTCTATGCGGCCCGGCGAATTGCGACCTTGCTGCAGTGAGCTCAGTTGTGCTGCCGATGGAATCTCCGCTATTGGCCGACGTGTGAATCGGTTTCAGCAAACATCAAACGTATCGAAGTTTGCACATGGTTCGATTGTTCCTGACAAAGAAAGGTCAAAAGATGTCTATAAAAGCTGGAGTATGGATTGATCACCACAAGGCAATACTTGTACGAATGACAACCGAGGGAGAGGAAATCACTCAGATCAGCTCCGACGTGGAAAAACCATTTTCATCGGCGGCTGGTTCTGGTTCCGACGCTGAGCACCCGAAAAACTACCAGTCGGAGAACAAACAAGAACACAAATTCATGAATCAGCTCAACGGGTTCTACGATGAAGTTCTTAAAGCTCTTCATGGTGCCGACCCGCTGCTGATTCTCGGGCCAGGTGAGGCCAAAGGGGAATTTCAGAAGCGGCTTCAGAACAAGCATTTCCCGGCGAAAATCGTTGACGTTGCGACGGCAGACAAAATGACGGATCGACAGGTCGCTGCAAAAGTGCGGGAGCATTTCGAAGTTTCGGAGAGTCGTGGTTGAAAGGGTGCCAGCCCCACGTTCTGAGCAAGTGCGTACCGCCGAAAGCATGGAATCTCGCTGAATGATTGGTTGCGTCGGTATTCACTGCTACAGCTGAGACAGCTCTTATGACAAAAACGCGGATCATTCCCTCGTGGCAAAACGCGATCATCATTCTTTCCGGAACCGTGGTCAGCCTCATCATTGTAATTGGACTGTATTGGGGACGGCCCGTACTGGTTCCGATCGCACTGGCGATCCTGCTCACCTTTTTGCTAAACCCGATCATCAACAAACTGCAGCAGCGGGGCCTTGGAAGAATGCCGGCCGTCATGCTCGGTGTTTCCGCAGCTGGTTTGGTGATGCTGTTGATCGGCGGCCTGGTCGCAAGGCAAGTCACGATTCTTGTCGCCGAATTACCTCAGAATACGGCGAACATCAAGGCCAAGGTGAAAACTCTGCGGCAGTTTGGGTCCAGCTCCATGGCGGCTCAGTTCGAAAAGATGGCTGAGGAAATCAGCGAAGCGACGACATTGCCCTCCGCAGAACAAACAACTCCCCAAGGTGAAATCAAAGATCTGAGTCTACTCGATAAGGCGGTTGCTTCAGGACCCGTCATCGTGCGAACAGAATCGACGCCGTGGCTGGGGCTGACAGGTTATCTCAGCTCCGCATTTGAAGTTCTGGCCACTCTGGCTTTCTCGCTGATTCTGCTGGTTGTGTTTCTCATCGGCCGTGACGACCTGCGAGATCGAGTCGTGGTCCTCGCCGGACGAGCGCGAGTCGCTATGACCAGCAAAGCGCTGGAGGATGTGACGGAGCGCATCGGCCGCTATCTGCTGATGGTAGCCATGCTGAATGGTGGCTTCGGCATTCTGCTGGGCCTGGGCCTGTTCGCTTTGCAGGTTCCATATGCTTTCCTGTGGGGGTTCCTCGCCGGATCACTCCGGTTCATCCCCTACATTGGGCCATGGATTGGAGCAATCGGGCCGATCGCGATTGCCCTGGCGACGTCTGAGGGCTGGTTCCAGCCAATCGCCGTGTTCGGACTTGTTCTGGTCCTTGAGCTGGTCGGCAACAATATCGTCGAGCCATGGGCTTTTGGTAACAGCACGGGCGTTTCCTCGACAGCTCTCATCATTTCCGCGGCGTTTTGGGGCTATCTGTGGGGGCCCATCGGGCTGGTGATGTCAGCTCCGATTGCCGTTTGCCTCATGGTGATTGGCAGAAATATTCCGCAACTGGCGTTTTTGAATCTGCTGCTGGGCAGCGAACCAGCGCTGCGTTCTGATATGGGAATTTACCAGCGATTTATGTTGGGTGATGAGCAGGAAGCCACCAGACTCATTCTGCTGCGACTCAAAGATGCGCCGACTGGGGAGGTGTTCGATGAAATGCTGATCCCAACCCTGAGTTTCGCAAAGCGTGATTTCCTGCGGAACCAGCTGTCGGAAGAAGATTGCAAGCTGGTGCTCGCCGGTGTTCATAACTCCCTTAGCCACACAGAGAAGTTCCTGCAGACGATTGAGCAACGGAAAGAGGATGAACTGAAACTGGCGACAGCGGAAGTCGATGCCCCGGTACCTGTCCAAGTCAGGCGTGTTACGATGCTCGTTTGTCCGGGAGCCGATGCATCAGATTCTGCGGCGTTGACAATGCTGCGACAATCGCTTAATTCAATCCAATGGGAAATCGAGCAGACGGCTGTCGAAACCTTGACCTCAGAACTTGCCGCTCGCATCGCGATCGATCCGCCTGCAATCCTGTGCATTGCAGCACTCCCGCCACGTGGTCTTGCACATGCGCGCTACCTGTGCAAGCGACTGCGCGACAGTTCGCCCGAGTTGCAGATCGTGGTTGGTCGTTGGGGCCAAAAACGCAACTGCAAACTGGAGCGTGAGCAACTAGAACAGGCTGGGGCCACGTTCGTCACGACATCATTGGCTGAAACGATTCAGCTTCTGAATTCTCGCCTGCCACTACTGAACTGGGATCCTGCCCTTTCGACGATACCCACAACTGCTGCACAACGGCTGGCACTGGTTCCTGCAGGTCATTAAATCAACATGCGTGGATTCACGAATTCAACTTTCTTCGTCATCAGGAAGACTGCAAGCGAATGGATCGAACAGGACATCCATCGACTCGGGGCGGCTCTGTCTTTTTACGCATTGTTCTCAATCCCACCACTGTTCGTCATTGTGCTCGCAATCTCGGGGGTTTGGTTCGGTGACGAGGCTGCTCGGCGAGAATTGTTTGGACAGGTTTCAGGTGCCGTCGGTCATCAGGGCAGCGACGCCATTCAGTCACTTGTTAGCGTGGCTCATACGGAGAACCGTAGTCCATGGGCTGCGATGATGGCCGTGTCGATTCTGCTGATCACAGCAACCGGGACTTTCGTGGAACTTCAAAGTTCGCTGAATACGATTTGGGGAGTCCGCAGAAAACCGGGTCGTGGAATTCGAAACGTGGTGAAAGATCGCCTGCTTTCATTCTCGCTGATTGTGGGGATTGGTCTACTGCTTCTGGCGGCACTGATTTTCAGCGAAGGCCTGTCAGCTGTTAATGCGATGACGAACGGAATGGTCCCGACCCAGGAGAGCTTCTGGCAAGTGATCCGATTTATTGTCTCGTACTGTGTGCTGACCATACTAATCGCGATGATCTTCAAGATACTACCCGACGTGCGGCTGGCGTGGCGCGACGTTCTGACCGGTTCCATCATCACTGCCCTGCTTTTTAATCTGGGCAAATACCTGTTTGGTCAGTACCTGATCCGGATCGACCTGACTTCCACGTACGGAGCTGCCAGCTCCCTTGTCATTGCTCTGCTGTGGATTTACTACTCAGCCCAGGTGCTGCTTTTCGGAGCGAAGTTCACACAGATTTACTCAGACATGAATCACTCGCATGTCGAACCAATACCGGGTGCGGAGGCCGTCACCGTTGAGAAGGTTGTTTCCCAGCACCGACCGTCTGCGTGAATCCCGGCGGACTCAGTCTGTCGCCGTATTCCCGAGCCAATTCAACAAGGCTTGCCATCGATCGAAGTGGCCGTTGAAGAGCCAAACACCGCGAAGAAGCGGGATCGCACCTTAACGAGAGTCACAGCATCCTGCGTCGTAGATACCAGCATTATGCCGTGAAATGCAGAGACTCCGGCAAAAATCCATTTGGCACAGACATTGCTATCTTCGTAGTCAGAGAGATTCATCACCATCACTAAGGAGCAAACCATGTCACTGGAAACAAAAGCCAACCTAAAACCTGAAACGGTCACCAAACTACAGGATCTCATTCGAATAAACATTGACGCATACGACGGATTGCGTGAATCCGCGGAGGAAATCAACGATCCGTCTATCGCCACACTTTTTCGCGAGCTTGCGCAGGAACGATCGAAACTGGCCACGGAACTTCAGGACTACGTCGAGTGGAACGGCGAAGAAGCGATCGCCGAAGGATCTTTCGCGGCTGGTGTCCATCGCGCGTGGATCAATGTCCGCAGCAAACTGAACAGTGGAGATCCACATGTGGTGTTGGTTGAAGCCGAGTACGGCGAAGATCATATCAAAGATGCCTACGAAGAAGCATTGAAACAAACCGCTGGCAGCGCAATGAATGCCATCCTGCAGAAGCAGTATGCCCGTGTGAAAGCCGGACACGACCGCATTCGCGATCTGCGAGATCTTTACGCGAATCGAAAGTAAGACGCTTCGATTCAAATCTGCAGTGCTCAAGCCGTGTCAAAAAGCCATCAGCTGGCACTCGCTGGCCGCTTGCTGGTTCTGTGACAAGGCCATTTTTCGCAACCACATCCCACAGGACTAGACTTCATGCAATCAATTCGACGCGGCTTCACGATGTTCTTTGCAATCCCGCTGGTCATTGGATCAGTAATCATCGTAGGTGGATGTGAACAGAAGGAAAAAGTCATTGACATCGAAACACCGGCTGGCGACATCGAAGTAGAACGCACCAAAGGGTCGGGCAAAGTTGATGTCGATATCAAACTCGACAGAAAATAGTTCGCGTGCGCGGTGAGCCGTGCGATGATGGATCGGGCGGCCGGCGCAGGACTAAGCGGAGTAAAGGATGCCGCGCAGCTTCGCATAATCCGCCCTTTCGCGATGAGTCCAGTGCCCCACTACCGACCAGACTGGCGACTCATAACTGAAGGCCATGATCTGAATCATCTGTCCGGCCGTAAACTTGCCGTGTGCTCCGGCGCGCGGCACGTCGTTGTGGACAGCTTTGATGGTTCGCCTGAACTCTGCTTTTTCTTCTGGTGCCTTTGTGGTTACGAAGTAGAAAAGAAGGTCTATGCAGCGATTGGGGTATTAAAACAGCGAAACCCTACTTATCAGTCGGCCCATCGGTTACAATGCCCGAAATGGAAACGCTGGGCGGCGACGTGTGGCCAGAACTGAGTGCAAGCACTTTTTGCCAGGCACCCAA
This sequence comes from Candidatus Kuenenia sp., assembly GCA_043722015.1. Classification (GTDB taxonomy): domain Bacteria; phylum Planctomycetota; class Planctomycetia; order Planctomycetales; family Planctomycetaceae; genus SXXK01. The sequence continues at coordinate 7,385 of JAYSPO010000367.1, forward strand.
TAAAACGCTGTCACCGAACTTGGACTGGCATGCGCTATGAGACCGACCGACCTGCGCACGGCACGAGGCGGGGAAAAGCAACGCATGACGACCTCGCAGAAGTTGTGGCTGGGCTTCGGGGCGCTGACGGCTCTGCTGGTGCTGTCGAGCGTGGCGATCATCGTCCGGGTCCGGTCCATCGAAGGACAGGTGGGCAAGATGGCGAACGCTCGCAACCTCAGTGCGGCGGCA
>JAYSPO010000368.1:0-3228 GCA_043722015.1 Candidatus Kuenenia sp.
GCAATCGTCACGTATGCCGGAGAGGCCGGGCTGAAGCTGAATTCCACATCCGGGTCACAGCGAAACGTCATTCAGCAGGCCATTGATTCTTTGTCATCCGGCGGATCGACGAACGGGGCTGCGGGAATCAGTATCGCTTATGACACCGCGATTCAGTCGTTCATCAAGGGCGGAGCCAACCGCGTTATCCTCTGCACGGACGGCGACTTCAACGTCGGCGTGAGCGATGACAACACGCTGGTGGAGATCATTCAGGAGAAGGCCGCGAGCGGCGTCTTCCTGAGCGTCTTTGGATTCGGTATGGGCAACCTGAAAGACTCGAAGCTGGAGAAACTCGCCGACAAAGGCAACGGCAATTACGGCTACATCGACGGACTTCAGGAAGCTCGCAAGGTGTTCGGCGAACAGCTTAGCGGCACGCTGATCACCGTCGCGAAGGACGTGAAACTACAGCTGGAATTCAGTAACTCCACCGTCGGAGCGTATCGGCTGATCGGTTACGAGAATCGCGTGCTGGCAGCGAAGGACTTCGATGACGACACCAAAGATGCGGGCGAAATCGGGGCCGGTCATACGGTGACCGCTCTCTATGAGATCGTCCCGAAAGCTGTCTGGCTGACTCAGGTGGGTCTGAACCCGGAGAAATTCGACATTGTGGAGAAGATCGGCGAAAACGGAGAAGCCGCTGATGGCCGACTCTTTACGGTCAAGCTGCGACACAAACTGCCGGATGCGGAAACCAGTGAGCGGTCAATGGACTACGCAGCAATGAATTCTGATGTTCCGCTGTCTGACAGCCACGTGGATTTCCGATTCGCGGCCGCTGTGGCTTCGTTCGGCATGCAGATTCGCGATTCAGAATTTCGCGGACAGTGGACGCTGCAGAATGTGCTGTCGATGGCCGAGGTGTCTCTCGCGGAAGATCGCAGCGGCGAACGGACTGAGTTCACAGATCTGGTGCGCGGTGTGATGCGAATCAAGGGTGAATCGGTCCTTGATCCCCGCCACACATCGCATCCGACTATTGAAAACCCTGCGGATTTGCCCGCAGAACTTTCTGCCAGCGACGCTCGCATCAAGGCGACTGTCGATGGCAAGTACCGTCGCCTGCTGAAGAAGATCGAAGTCCGCAGCGACGTCGCAACCTATGGCGATTTCCGGGACTTCGGTCACTGGGACCAGACAGTCTACTCTGGCTACAGCGACCTGCCGACCGGATATTGGGTCTGGGTCTATCCCAACTGGTACATCTGGGGCGACGCTGTTGAAACGGCAGGTTCGGAGTCGGCCAGAGAGTCGGAAGGGACCGTAGGCACTTCCAGCCCTGCCGAGGTTCCGTGACAAGGGATGGACATACCATATAACGGCGTAACGGCGCTCCGGGCGAGGCCGATCGGTTACAGGCGATCGACGCATTGCAGGTACGACGTCGCATGCCGCCGCGCTGTCAGCTACGATCACACCGGTGACCGATGCGGATAGGAAAAATGGTCTCCTGTAGGATGGACATTCATGTCCGTCGCGCTGGCCCAGGCACAACTCCGAAGTGCAATAGTTTGTTGCCAGGAGTCAGATGTGGGGTAACATAGCGAAACACACACCATATCTTTGATTCGGTGTGCCTGCGTGTTGCTGGTCACACCCTACGACGAGATGACGGTTCGGGGCGACTTTACGCGCAACCGCTGCAATCGGAGCACGTTTACGACATAGGTAAACTGTGTGGCAGCAAAGAATGCGGGAATTTTGCGGACTTTCAGGGTTCTGCCACAGAAGAAAGCTGTGACGGGATTCGGCATTTGACCGGCCAGCATTCTCGCCATATAGTCATTTTGCCGTAAAGTTGGTTCAGGGTTATTGCTACGTTAGCAGTGATGTTCACTTGCAGTCAGCAATTTCAGCCGTGAACACGAAAAAGTCTGATTTCAGGGCAGGAATCAAATCGCGAGGCATGACGCCGCTCGGACGAGCTACTGAGACATGTGATCGGAAACTGCAATCTTTGCAGCGATGATCGAGGGAAAGTCATGCCGATGAGTCCATGGATTTGTAAAATCCGGTCACTACTGCTACTTGCGCTGGCTGCAATGCTGGTGTCGTCGGGAGCGGCAGCAAAGGACGATTCAGGCGTTGATCTTTCCCGCTATGCCAATGCCGAAGAAGCAAAACTGGCTGGCGAACAACTCGAAAACAGTCGCCAGTGGGTCGAAGCCATCACGCTGTATGAAGCGTCACTTGAGGAATGGCAAAACGACGAAGGTCTGAAGTACGCTCTGCGTCGCACACGTATCCACTTCGGGGTCGATCGACGGTATTCGGATCGCAGCTTCGAAAATCAGTTGCTCAACAAAGGCCGCGCAGAAGCACTGGATCTGTACGAAGACATTCTTTCCCGCGTTCAATATGAATACGTCGACAGCGTTTCACCCACGCGATTTGTCGCGCATGGCACGGAAAGTCTGTACATGGCGCTCAAGAACGAAAAATTTCTGGGCCGTAACGTGAAGCCAGGGAATGATGAAGCAGTCGAACGAGTTCGCGGTGTGCTGATCAAGGACTTCTGGAACCGTCGCCTCGAAACGCGAATGGACGCTCGATCGGCCATCACGACTGTGTGCGAACTCTGCGATCGCGAACTTGGAATTTCCGGTACGGCGGTTGTCATGGAATACATCTTTGGCGGCTGCAATGCACTCGATGAATACAGCAACTTCCTCACGCCCGATCGATACAACGATCTGTTCGGAAGTATTCAGGGCGAACTGGTCGGTATTGGGATTGAGATGAAGGGCGTCAAAGGACGCGGCATGCATCTGGTGAACGTGCTGCTGGACAGTCCAGCCGAAAAGGGTGGATTACAGCCGGATGATTACATCGTCGCAATCGACGGTCAGGACTGTCGTGATCTTTCTACCGACGACGCTGCTCGCCTGTTGCGAGGTTCCGGTGGCAGTCAGGTGAAACTGACTTTCGAATCTCCCGGAGGAACTCAGAAATCCAGTACGTTCACTCGACAGCGCGTTCAGATTCGCAGCATCACGCGCACCGTCATGCTCGATGAAACTCAGGGCATCGGATACATCCGCATGGAAGGCTTTCAGAACAATACGGCTGAGGAACTGGATGAAGCGTTGCGGACACTGGAACGCAAGGGCATGAAGGCGCTCATCTGGGATCTGCGAGGCAATCCGGGTGGTCTGCTGGAAACGGCCGCCGCCGTGATTGAAC
>JAYSPO010000369.1:0-2141 GCA_043722015.1 Candidatus Kuenenia sp.
AGGAGACATCAGTCAGCAGGAGCTGGATGATCTGTTGCTGGCGGACGAGTTCCTGTCGTCTCTGCGAACGGACCTGCACCTGCTCACCGGGTTGAAGCAGGATGTGATGACGCGTGAATTGCAGTTGCAGCTTTCTGAGCAACGAGGATTTCGGTCGTCGAACCTGCTGCGCCCCGTCGAAGCATTCATGCAGGAATATTTCGGTCACACCTCGCGCGTGGCGGCCGTTGCCAGACGCGTGGCGGAAGTTCCGCGCCGGTCGTCGATCTTCAGTCGCCTGCGCAACGCGATTCTGCCGCAGAAGTCGGCGGAAGGATTTCTGATTATCAACGGCATGGTCGAAGTGCCGGAAGCCCGCCGCGAGTCGCTCAAGGATCCGGTTACGATTCTGGACGTGTTCGTCAGCGCGGCGGAAAACAAGGCCAAGCTTTCGCCGGAACTGCGGAAGACGATCGGTCAGATGGCACTCGGCCTGCCCGAAGAACCAAACCGCGAAGCAACCGATCGATTTCGCGACATTATGCGTTTCGCCGACGGGTTGCCGGATACGCTGCGAGCTATGTACGAAACTGGAATTCTGGAATGGCTGATTCCCGCCTTTGCCGGCATTCGAAACCTGATGCAGTTCAATCAGTATCACAGCTTCACGGTCGACGAGCATACTCTGAAGGCGATGGACGAGATGACGTCCTTCGCCCATGATGAATCACCCGTCGGTTCGGCATATCAGGGCGTTCGGCATCGCGCAACATTGCATCTGGCCATGTTGATGCACGACGTCGGCAAGGGACGCGAAGGCGATCACAGCATCGTCGGCGAACAACTGTGCGAAGACGTCGCCGTGCGTCTGCAGATGGCCGCAAACAAGAAGACGATGTTGATGTTTCTCGTGCGCTACCATTTGATCATGCCCGATCTCGCATTTCGACGTGACATCACCGACGCCACAATGCTGGTCGATTTTGCCCGCCTTGTGGGTGCCCCTGAATTGCTGCGAATGTTGTACGTTTTGTCCGTGGCCGATATCAAGGCCGTCGGGCCGGACGTCTGGTCGGACTGGAAAGGCGAACTCCTGGCCGATCTCTACAACCGCGCGATCCAGATTTTGAGCGGCCGTCCATACAACCACCTGGAACGTGAACGCCTGCAAATGGTGCGGACGGCTGTGCGGAGTTCGATCGTGCCGCTGGGGAGTACCGCGAATCCGAATTCCTGGGGCCAATGGGCTGAGTCACAACTGGATACGCTTCCGCCATTTTATCTCATGACCGAACAGCCGGATCGTATCGCGCGGGATCTGGACATGATTCATCAGTTGAATGAGTCTGAAGTCAAGATCGAGGGTGAATTCGATGCAGAAACCGAAACGGTCAGCTATCGGGTGTTTGCACCGGGGAGATTCGGACACGGCAGTTTTCACAGCATCGCGGGAATTCTGTCCGGCCTGCGGATGAACATTCTGGCGGCTCAGGTCTGCACGACATCCAATGGCGTGGTGATTGCCTACTTTCGAGTGACGGACGATGATTTCACCGGTTCGGTTCCGCAGTCGCGAATTGAAGACGTTGCCGTGGCCATTGGAGACGTATTAACCGCCAGAAAGTCGGTGGACAGCGTCTTTCGCCGCAGCGGAATTTATCGAAAAAACCGGATCAATCCGGTCATCGTGCGGCAGGAACCAAAGGTCGGAATTGACAACGACTGCTCTGAACGCTTCACCGTGATTGATGTGTTCGCCACGGATACGCAGGGCCTCCTTTATACGCTGGCGCATACGCTGTTCAACTACGGACTGAAGGTACACCTGGCACGCATCGCCACGAATATCGATCAGGTCGTCGACGTCTTTTATGTCGTGGACGAACATCAGCGCAAAGTCGAAGACCAGGAACTTCTGCAGAAACTCAAATCATCGCTGCTCGAAGAAATTCGACTACTCAGCGGCAATTGAGACGAACTCCGACGAACGCCGGCGAGCGCTCGGCGAGCGGAGCGGCGTCAGCCCTCCGTGGTCAAAAAATCAAATCGCAGATTGCACCACGGAGAACACGGAGTTCACGGAGGGAATCGCAAGGTGCTTATCTGTGAAAATCGTTGGAATCTGTGGTTAAAAAACTGCGATTGATTTCTTCCTTCACTGT
>JAYSPO010000370.1:0-5597 GCA_043722015.1 Candidatus Kuenenia sp.
TTTGTGCTTTTTGTGTTGTTTCGTGGCTAGAAAAAAGTCCTGATTGCTCGCGTAGTCAAATGAATTCCAGATGCTTCAATCCCAGTGAATAAGCGGGCCGTTGACAAAAATGCCATTGAAAACTCAGGACTGGGGAGATCGCACGCATCAACAGTGACTCTGCAGGCCCAGGAGATCCTGGATGCTCAGCAACTTAGCCGCCGATCACTCTGTCTCCAGCAGTTGGCCCGCTTTGACGTCTTTGGAAATCTGCTGAAACTTTTCCAGCCATGACGCCGTAATGGCTTCCGCCAGCGTTGGTGGTTTCGCGGCACGCAACTGCTCGACCGGAGCGCCCCAGTAAAAACTGATCCATCCGTCGGTGATGTCGGACGATTTGCGGACGAATTCGATTAGCTCACTTTCGCTGCACGACAACGGAAACATCTCCTCGATTACGATTGGCTTGCCTACGTCATACGCCTTTAAGGCCTTCAGCGCTTTATCGACTTCGCCCTTTTTCGGATAGAAGTGCACGGCGACGAAATCCAGCCGGTGACCGACACTCGGTGCATAGAAATCCGGCTTTCCGCCACCAAACACGAAGACCCACGGAATACTGCCGACCGTGATCATGTGTCGCGGGTCATGCTTACGAATGGCATCCGCCATCGTGTTGACCCATGCCTCGGCGATCTGCTCGCGCGTGCGATCTTTCAGATCCAGAGCGAGTCGTTGCACAAAGAATTTTCCGGCAAGTTCGCCAGCCAGCCATTCGGACTCCGGTTCCTTACCGGGCAGTATCGGCTCATTCATCAGGTCGTAGCAGAAAATCGCCGGGCTGTCTTTGCATGTTCGGGCGATGGCTTCCCAGAAAACAGCCTGCGCTTTCCAGCGATCCTGTTCGTTCAGCTTGTCATACCACGCCGGAATGTTCTTCTTGTGGTAACAGGCCAGGCCGGTCACGTCGAGATACAGACCCTCGTCCTCGGCAAGCTGAACCAACTTTTCAAGCTGTGCCAGCGCCGCCACGTTTGGCGTGTCGGGTGCGTCCAGGAATTTGCCCAGTTGCAGGTGGATGCGGACACAGTTGGCACCGAGTGTTTTGATTTCGCCAAAGTCCTCAACAACGGTGGGCCACTCGTCGATCCAGTACTCGTCCAGCAATCGCCCAGCACGATCATGGTCGTAGTTGACGCCCCAGACGATGAACCGTTCGGTGGAATCGCCATGGACAAAATGCGTCCTGTCATCGCTCACCCGGATATGATCGAGCGGCTCCGCCGAAGCCATCGCAGGCAGCACCAATGTCACGATCCACACGAACAGACGCAGGCTCGAGCCGACAAGAGTGTGTTGTTGCAGGTCGACCATGTCTCGCACAAGTCTTAATCCTTGAGTCCAGCCTGCTGAAGAACTCGGCCGGGTTATTGCAGTTCGGTCCAAGGCTGCGATTCCTGTAGCTTGGACATTCATGTCCAAGATATTGACCAAACACGGTCGCATTATCGAGGGGCTGTCAAGGCCCAATAACCTTCGCTTCGACAGTGTTTCATGGCCATGCGACGGACATGAATGTCCATCCTACATTCGATCGTGCCACCATCGCACCCAATACTTGACTCATTTGCAACATAATTTGACAAGTAAGCGTAGCTATCGAGCCATCCTGCAATTGTCACTTGGTTTTTCAGTGTCACAAGAATGTCGTTTCACGCGTGATCTGAAGAGATGTGTACGTTACAATCCAGAAATCCGAGACAATTCCCTCCCGATCTGATTCCCGCCTTGAAATATTTTCGCTGGATCTAGCTCATGCGATTTGCATTAACCGGCCTGCTCTCACTGGCATGTTTCGTTGCTTCAGCGACGTCTGTCAGTGCTCAGAAAGTCGATTTCAATCGGGACGTACGACCGATCATTTCCAATCATTGTCTCGCCTGCCACGGTCCCGATGATGCAAAGCGGCAGGCCGGGCTACGGCTGGATGATCCGGACGTTGCGACAAAGATTCTGGAATCGGGGCACGCAGCCATCGTTGCTGGCAATGCCAGTACCAGTGAACTCATCGCGCGCATCACCAGTGACGATGAATCGGCGCGCATGCCCCCGACCGAATTCAGCAAGCCACTCACGGCGACAGAAATTGCAACGCTGCAACGCTGGGTCGAACAGGGAGGACAGTACGCAAGGCACTGGGCGTACGTGAAACCCATCCGCGCTGAAATTCCCGTTGCCAGTGCTCCGTTTGCAAACTGGCCAAAGAATGCTATCGACAACTTCGCGCTGCACAGGATGCCGGAATTGGGACTGAAACCGACGGAACAGGCAGACGCGCGATCCCTGGTACGCCGGGTGTTTCTGGATCTCATCGGAATTCCGCCAACCGTTGACGAATGTGATGCATGGGTGCAACGCCTGGAAGCAGGTACCGCCGCCGACAAGTCCTTCGCCATTGATGAACTAGCTTGGTCACAACTTGTCGATCATCTGTTTCAGCGACCGGAATTCGGTGAACACTGGGCGCGTAAGTGGCTGGACCTTGCGCGGTATGCGGATTCCGCAGGCTACGCAGATGATCCTTCGCGTACGATCTGGCCATGGCGCGACTGGGTCATTCGAGCGATCAACAGCAACATGCCGTTTGATCAGTTTACGATCGAGCAACTGGCGGGCGACATGCTGCCGAATGCCAGCGACGAACAGGTAATGGCGACGGCGTTTCACCGCAACACAATGACAAATAATGAAGGCGGCACGCAGGACGAAGAGTTTCGCAACGTCGCGGTTGTCGATCGAGTCAACACGACGATGGCCGTCTGGATGGGCACAACCATCGCGTGTGCTCAGTGTCACAGTCACAAGTACGATCCACTGACGCAGGATGAATACTTTCAGATCTTCGCAATCCTGAACAATACTCAGGATGCTGATCGCCGCGATGAATCTCCACTGCTGGAATTCTTCACGCCCGAACAAAAGGCGCGACGGTCGATGATTGACAAACGGCTGGCTGAACTGGAAACGACTCTGGCTAGTCCGACAGACGCGATCACGGCGTCGCAGCTTCAGTGGGAGCAGCGTGTGCAGGCTCAACCGATATGGGCCGGGATGAAGCCCGCACTGGTGAATCGCGCTTCAGGCGGTGAGGCAACAATTGCAGACGACGGCACGATTTTCGTCCCGACTGCTGCAGAGAAAGATGTGTATACCGTTGAAATTCCGATCGATCCGGCCAACATCACCGACAAGGGCATCGCGGCGATTCGACTGGAAACACTGCCGTTGGCAGCCTTGCCAGACGGTGGAGCAGGGCATAGCGGCGGCAACTTTGTCATCACGGAACTGAAAGCGCAGATTGTCCCTGCCGGTCAGTCCGCCCCAAGCGCACGCATTGTGCGGATTGAGATTCCAGGGCCGCAGAAAATCCTGTCGCTCGCAGAGGTTCAGGTCTTCTCCGCCGGGACGAACGTGGCACAGCCGGGCAAAGCGACTCAGAGTTCCACCGATTTTGCCGGCCCGCCTGAATATGCAATCGATGGAAAAACCGATGGACAATTCGAAAACAAATCTGTGACACACACCGCCGTGTCGGACAATCCGTGGTGGGAAGTCGATCTGGGCAGCGACACGGCGATCGAACGTCTGACAATCTGGAACCGGACCGGCGGCGGCATCCATATGCGACTGGCCGATTTCCGCATCTCGCTGCTGAACGAAGCCCGCGAAGTCGTCTGGGAACGCACGGTTGCTGAACCTCCAAATCCGTCCGCCGACTATTCGCCAAGCAATGTGCGCGAGATCAAATTTCTGACCGCCATCGCCGATTATCAGCAATCAGGCTTCGTGCCCGAAGAAATCTTTGACGGAAAAACTGAAGGGGACAACGGCTGGGCGGTCGGCGGCAGTATCACAGACAGCCACGCACTGGTGCTTGTGCCGAACAGCCCGATCATGACCACTGAGCCCGCAACGTTGCGGCTGACTATCGAACAGAACTCGCCGTATCCGAATCATGTCCTCGGCAACTTTCGCATGAGCTTCAGCAACGACGCAGTGGCAATCGAACGAGCACGCCTGCCTCAGAGCATTCTTGTGATCGCCGAAAAGCCTGCTGCCGAACGCACGCCGGCAGAAGCTTCGCAGCTAGCCGATCATTTCAGGCACAATCTGGCCCCCGAACTTGCCGACGCGCGGCAGGAATTGAAGACGCTGAAAACAGAACAGGACGGCATGAAGCCCGACGCCTCCCTGCCGGTCTTGCGCGAACTTGCCAGTGACGCGCGGCGAAAAACGCAGCTGCAGTTTCGCGGCAATTATCTGGACAAGGGCCACGAAGTCCAAGAAGGCGTGCCTGCCGTCTTTCCACCGATTCCTGATGGCGAACCAGCGAGTCGCCTGAACTTCGCGAAGTGGCTCGTGAATGATGAGAACCCACTCACCGCACGAGTTGTCGTCAATCGCTATTGGGAGAATCTGTTCGGTCGCGGCATCGTGCTGACGAGTGAAGAATTCGGCTCACAGGGCGAACTGCCGACTCATTCCGAGCTGTTGGACTGGCTGGCGCGGGAACTCGTCGAATCCGGCTGGGACACACGCGACCTGCTGAAGATGATCGTCAGCTCGGCAACATATCGTCAGTCGTCGAAGGTGACTCCTGAAGCAGCAGCGGCAGATCTCGACAATCGCTGGCTGGCCCGTGGGCCGCGCGTGCGGTTGAGCGCTGAAATGGTGCGAGACCAGGCATTGCAGGTAGCTGGTTTGTTGAGTAAGAAAATGTACGGGCCACCGGTCAAGCCGCCGCAGCCGAATTTAGGACTCACGGCCGCGTTTGGAAGTTCAACGGACTGGCAAACCAGTATGGGCGAAGATCGTTATCGTCGGGGAATCTACACGACATGGCGTCGCAGCAATCCTTATCCCTCCATGGCCACGTTCGACGCGCCAAATCGTGAAGTCTGCACGTTGCGCAGAAATCAGACCAACACGCCGCTCCAGGCACTCGTGACCCTGAACGATCCGGTCTATGTCGAAGCCGCTCAGGCTTTGGCTCGCACGATGCTGCAACATAAAGGTGATCTCAAGGACCAGATCGCGGATGGCTTCAAACGTTGCCTGTTGCGAGATCCATCGGAGTCCGAGCTGTCGGCATTGGTAACGCTGTTTAACGACATGCACCAGGAACTGACTTCGCAGCCGGACAACGCCACGAAACTCGCCACCGATCCACTCGGTGCCTTGCCCGCAGGCATGGATCCCCTCAACGCCGCCGCCATGACGGTTGTGTGTAACGTGTTGTTGAATGTCGATGAGATGTTTTTGAAACGATAAACCTCGTTACCGTAGCTCAGTCGCTCCGCCGACTGAGATTCTTTGGGTACAACCTGGCTATAGATTAACGGGCGACTTAGGGTGACCTTCATGCGACGTCTCTGTAATTCAACTCTGCTCATCTGCATTGCCATAAACTTCAGTACCAGGATGTTTGCGGCTGATGACGCGATCTCAACTACGCACATCTATCAGCACGGCGTTGTCGCCGCAGATCATCCAGCGGCCAGCGAAGCCGGTGCAAAGATCCTGCGCGAAGGCGGCAACGTGGTCGATGCGGCTGTGGC